>JASJAS010000086.1 GCA_030066875.1 Acidimicrobiia bacterium
GCGGTGCTGGTCACGAAGGATCAGACTCTGGTTCCCCTGGGAGGATGATTATTGGGTTGCCCTTGCATCGCGTATCGCTGATGACCTCGACCATGATGACGGCGTCTACCACGGTGTAAGTGTCGCCTCCAGCTTCGGTCGCAACGAGTTCGAAGGTGTCAGTGCCACCAACGGTTTCGTACAGCCACTCCATTGCAAATGACTGGTTGCTAGCCGATGCCCGACGAGTGGTTCCATCGATCTGACCGCCGGAGTCGGCGAGATAGAACGTTGCGCTGAGGCCGGTCATTCCCGAGATTGTCGCTGATGCGCTGACACGGATATCTGCCCTTGGTAGCGACCCGATGAGGCAGAGGAAGCCGCTTCCGTCGGTCGTGGTGACGGTGCCGGAAGCGACTGTGTAGGTGCCGGGTGCGCTCACCGTCAGGTTGGCCGCTGACTCGAAGTCGTTGGTCGTCGGCTGGAACTCGATTGCGTTCTTGCCGTCGACGGTCCCGGCATTGTCGGCCGTGGTCGCGCTGTCCGCGGTAGTTGCGTGACCAGCCGTAGTCGCGCTGTCAGCAGTGATTGCCGTTGCTGCGTCCACGACCTGGTTTTCCGCAAGTCGACGCATGAACGCCGACATCTGGGCACGGGTTACCGCGTTGTCTGGGCAATAGTTGGTGTTTGCCGGCGGGTTACAGCCGAGCGTGACTCCGGCATTTGCCAACCACGCGATGTCATCGTGGAAAGTGTTGCTGTCGTCGACATCGTCGAACACGTGGCTTGCCGAGACCGCAATCGGTGAGATAACCGCGGCTACCAATGTCAATACCAGAGTGGCTTTGATCAGCCTCTTCGGTAAGCGAATCGTCAAGTGCTTGTCCAAGCTGGGTCTCCTTCCCATACGCTGGTTCCCTTGTCCACAAGATGCGCAAAGCAAGAACGAGATACGTCGAATCCCACCGTCCTCCCCGGGGCGAACGGTCCTGGTCTTTCCCTCAGGGCCTACACAGCCGAAACTAGCCGAGACCTAGCCAGATCGGGTGTCAATATCTGGCTGGCGCTGGCGCGGCGACCTCCAACCATGCCACCCGGTAACCAAGACCCCGACGGCGAGGCCAGCGACGTACCACCACACTGGGCCACCCGACAGCGTGGGTCGGAGCGGTTCGGTCAGCAACCGCACGCTTGCAGCCCAGGCGAGTCCCAACCCGGCGACGACACCGGGTGCGGGCCTTCCGCGCTGCCGCCACACCATCAGCAGCCCGGCCGCCAGGAACAATGCCAGGGCCGCGTAGATCTCCACGGGGTGACGGGTAATCGAACTACCGTCCTGGGCGATTGCCCAGGGAAGATCGCTGGCTGAACCGAGACAGGCGTTCCGCACCATGCATCCTGCGTGCCAGCCGCCCAGTCCGGCTAGAGCTGCTGCCGCGAGGCCGTCGAGTACCGGCCACAACTCGCGGCGGCCGACCCACGCCGCCGTTGCCAATGCTCCAAGCACGGCTGGGCCCGTGGCAACTCCTCCGCGGACGATGATGATGTCGGCCGGGTTGGTCAGCGGGTTCACGCCATCGCCGATCATCGCGGTAATACGTCCAATGAAGAGTCCAACCACGGCGGCGGTCAGTGCAACGTCCCAGAGGTCTCTGGTACAAGCTGCCGCGTTGCCGCGGCGTGCCTCCCAGTAGAGCGCCGCGTACAGCGGCACCACAGCAAAGAGGACCGCCCCAAGCAGGGTGAACTCCATCAGCGGCTCGAGATCTCGTCGATTTGCAGGGCCAGCGTACGTTCGTCGATGACCCCGCTATGCAGTTCGATGAGCTCTCCGTGGGGAGCAAAGAAGTAGGTGAGCGGTACCCCGCGATTGCCGCCGAGGCCAACAGGGATATCGCCTCCCGGATCGCGATAGTGATCGATTGGGGCTTCCGGGAAGAATTCGGCGATGAAGGAGCGGGCCCCAGTCTGGTCATCACGCACATTGAGGCCAATGAAGGTGACGTCATCGGTTGTCGTGGCCGCCTTCTCGAGGAGTGGCGCTTCCGAACGGCAGGGGACGCACCACGATGCCCACACATTGAGTACGACCGGCTGCGCCGACCCGGCAAGCACACCGGATAGTTCGTCGACAGAGATCTCAGGTAGCTCTGGTACCCGGGAGATGTCGACCGTCTTGCCGCCGCAAGCGGCGAGCACGAAGACGAGCAGGGCTGTTCCCAGCGAACGGCGCATCGGACGAGTGTACGTCGGTGGGCGAGTCTCGGCTGTCAGCGGGCTCGATCGCGCAGCTCTGCCATGACTGCGCTCGCCGGGATGCCACGCTCGGCGAGAAGCGCCAATAGGTGGTAGATGACATCGGCGCTCTCTTCGACCACGCGGTCAGCATCCCCATCGCGCTCGTGGTTCTTGGCGGCGATCAAGGTCTCAGTGGCTTCCTCGACGAGCTTGCGACCCGTGAGATCGGTCCCGGTCGCCGCCAGCCTCGCGGTGTAGGACTCCGGAGTTGGAGAAGCGATTCGGTCGGCGATGGTCTGCCAAAGGACTTCGAGAATCATGAAACCTTGTGCGGCCTCGCCCTCCCCGAAGCAACTCGTGGCGCCGGTGTGACAAGTGGGGCCGTCCGGCATGGCCCGGATCAGAAGCGTGTCGCCGTCGCAGTCCGTCGCAATCTCAACGGCAGTCAGGTAATTGCCGCTGGTGGCTCCCTTCTCCCACAGCTCCCCGCGAGATCTGCTCCAGAAGTGCACTCGACCGGTTTCCTCGGTGAGTGCGAGACTCTCAGCGTTGAGATACCCGAGCATGAGCACCTGCCCGGTGCTCGCATCCTGGACGATGCCGGGAACCAGTCCGTCGGCGTTGAAGCGAACCTCGATCATGACGTGATCCTGGCGGGAAGGCCGGCAGCAGCCAAACCTTCCTTGAGGGCATTGATGTCGATTTCCGAGCGGTGGAAGATCGACGCTGCCAGCACCGCATCGGCGCGGCCCGGCTGCAACGCATCGACACAATGGGCGATGGTGCCGGCGCCGCCGGATGCGATCACAGGAACACCCACTGCGCCGCGAACTGCTTCGAGGAGTTCGAGGTCGTAGCCGTCCTTGGTGCCGTCGCGATCCATTGATGTGAGGAGAATCTCCCCTGCACCACGTTCCACCGCTTCAGCGATCCATTCGATTGCATCGCGGCCGGTAGGCGTGCGACCGCCGTGTATGACGACCTCCCAACCGGGGGCATCGGTGCGGCGCCGGGCGTCGACTGCGAGCACAACGCATTGTGAGCCAAAGGCCGCAGCGCATTCGTCAATCAAATCGGGCCGTAGCACCGCCGCAGAATTCACCGATACTTTGTCGGCTCCGGCGCGCAGTGCTGCTCGCATGTTGCCCACAGAGCGGATGCCGCCGCCGACGGTGAGCGGCACAAACACGTGCTCGGCGGTACGCCGTACGACATCGAGCATGGTGGCCCGGTTGTCGCTGGAAGCGGTGATGTCGAGGAAGCAGATTTCGTCGGCACCCTCAGCGACGTACCGTTCGGCGAGTTCGACGGGGTCACCCTCGTCCGTAAGGTTCACGAAGTTGACTCCCTTGACGACGCGGCCCTCGGTCACGTCGAGACAGGGGATTACTCGCTTACGCAGCATGGGCTTCCTCCGCACAAGCGGCGACGAAGTTGGCAAGCATCCGCAGACCGGCTTGTCCCGATCTTTCGGGATGGAACTGAACGCCGACACGGTTTCCGGCACGGGCGGCAGCGACGAAGGGTCGGCCATAGTGTGTCCTAGCTATGACGGTGCGCTCGTCGTGAGGGACTACAGCGTATGAGTGCACGAAGTAGAAGGTTGCTGCGGGATCGATTCCGGCAAACAGCGGGTCGGCATTGAACGCGACGTCGTTCCAGCCGATATGGGGGAGCAGCGGCGCACCTTCGAGTCGGGCGACCCGTCCTGGGATGAGACCAAGCGCATCGGTACCGTCCTCTTCGGAATGCTCGAAGAAGAGCTGCAGGCCGACGCAGATGCCGAGCAGTGGTCCCTTCCAGCTGCGGAGCGGTTCGACCATACCGGCGGCGATCAGCCGGTCCATGGCGGCGCCCGTCGTGCCGACACCCGGGAGGACAACACCATCGACGTTGCTGAGGCCGTCGGGAGTGGCGGTCACTTCCACGACGGCACCGGCTCGTTCGAGACCCTGTGCGATCGATACGAGGTTGCCGGCGCCGTGGTCGATGACTGCAATCTGGGTCACGTGGGTCCTTTGGTCGATGCTATGCCACTACGCCGCGGGTCGATTTCGACAGCGCTGCGAATCGCGTATGCAAGAGCTTTAAACGCAGCTTCGGCGATGTGGTGGTCATTGCTTCCATACGCGGTGATGTGGAGAGTGCACCCGGCCGTCCGGGAGAAAGCCTCGAGAGCGTGCGGGATCATCTGTGTACCGAGAGTGCCCAACCGTTCGGTGGCAAACGGCAGGTCGATCACTGCGTAGGGGCGTCCGCCAATGTCCACGGTTGCGGTTGCTATCGCCTCATCCATGGGGATTGTCGCGGACCCATAACGACGAATCTCAGACCTGTCGCCGAGAGCATCGGCGATGGCTGTGCCCAAAACGAGGGCGGTGTCTTCAACGGTGTGATGTTCATCGACGTGAAGGTCGCCCTGCGTTTTGATGGCTAGGTCGAACAATCCATGGTGGCCGAACGCGGTGAGCATGTGGTCGTAGAACCCGACCCCCGTGTCGACACTCGTGACCCCACTGCCATCGAGGTCAATTGTGATAGCCACATCGGTCTCGAGCGTCTTGCGTTGTACGGAAGCGTTCCTGGTCATTGCAGGTACCTTTCGAGAGCTGAGATGAGTCGGGAGTGAGCTGAGGCGGTGCGAACCGTGAACCGGAGATACTCTTCCAGCGGGCCGTCTGCCGGGAACTTCCTCGGTACCAGGCCGACGTCAATCAGTTGTCCGGCGATCTTGTGGGCGTTGCTTCCTACCTCGCACAACAGGAAGTTCGTTGTGGAGGGAAGCACTCGCAGGCCGAGGGCGGTCAACTGCGTCGCCAACTCGTCGCGGGCCCTGCTGATGGCTTCAACCGTCTGGGCCATTCGCGTGGACGAGCCGAGACCGGCGACGGCCAGGTCGACGGACACCGTTGAGATGCTCCCGGGGGGTCGAATGGCGTCGATTGCGGCTATGAGGTCGGGGTGAGCCATCGCATAGCCGACGCGGGCACCGGCGAGGCCGAAAGCTTTCGACAAGGTGCGCAACACAATCAGATTGTGATGAGTGTCTACCTGATCGGACCAGGTGTCGTCGTTGAACTCCGCATAGGCGGCATCGACGACAACGAGTCCATCGGTGGCTGCGATGATCGTCGCGAGATCATCATCTGTGACGGTGTTGCCGATCGGGTTGCTCGGGGTGCAGATCCAGACCAGGTCGGCGTCGCGGGCTGCCCTAACTACCTCGTCGGTTGGGTGGGAGAAATCGGGGGGAACAGCAGGAACGGGGTTGAACACGCCGCCGGCCTGGAGGGTCGAGATCTCATAGAGCGGATAAGTCGGAGTTGCGGCCACTGCGGTTGCCCCCGTCTCGAGGAAGGCGCGGCCGGACAGGAGTATCAATTCGTCCGCTCCGGCCCCGGGTGCGATGTTGTCCGGTTCCAGTTCGTTGAGGTCGGCTGCAGCCTCGCGGAGTGCCCGGTAGTCGGCACCGGGGTACTCATTGAGCCGCGGCAAGCTCGCTGCGGCGGCTACCGGTGCCCAGTCGCTGGCAAAGGGTGAGGTGTTGTGGTCGAAACGCTCGACCTCGCCTGGGCTGATCCCAGCTGCTGCTGCTATCTCAGCTGTCGTCGGTTGCCACTGGTACTTGGGCGCTTTCACGGCCGCTCCCTCTCGAAACGGATCTCGACCGCGAGCTTGTGGGCCGTCAGTCTCTCGGCGTCAGCCAGCGCGCCGATCGTGGGGCGCAGTGTCGCGAGACCCGCCTCGGTGAGAGTCTGGACCTGGCGCCACGAGCCGCAATCCTCGACGCTCAGGGGACCGTAGGCGGCTGCCAGCCCGCCCGTGGGCAGTACGTGGTTGGCTCCGGTGGCGTAGTCACCTGCCGACTCCGGGGCCCAGTGCCCCACGAAGACCGAGCCGGCAGCGGTGGCCTGAAGCGCGTGATTCTCCGCATCCTCTGTGTGGATCGTGAGGTGTTCCGGAGCGTATTCGTTGGCGAATTCGATTGCCGCCGCCACCGAGTCGGTAATGATCACTAATCCGTGGTCGATCAACGCAGATCGAATAATCGTGTCCCGCTCGAGGAACGGCAGCAGCTTCTGAATATGACCGAGGACCTCCTCGGCGAAGCCTGGGTCGGGAGTCACGAGGGCCACCGGCGACTCGGGCCCGTGCTCCGCTTGGCACATGAGGTCGGCGGCCACGATTTCTGGATCTGCCGATTCGTCGGCGATTACTAGAGCCTCGCTGGGACCGGCAGGCAAGTCGACCCCAACGTCCCCGTAGACGGCCAACTTGGCGGCGGTCACCCACGCATTGCCCGGGCCGACGATCTTGTCGACCGGTCTGATGGTCTCGGTGCCGTAGGCAAGCGCAGCTACCGCCTGGGCCCCGCCGGTGATGTACACCTCATCGACACCCAGAAGTGCCGCAGCGGCCAGCATCGTTGGGGAGACTTCACCCCGATCGTCTGCAGGGCTGGTGACAGCGATCTCGTCGACGCCGGCGACCTGCGCCGGGATGACTCCCATCAGGAGGCTGGACGGGTAGGCGGCTCGGCCGCCCGGCACGTAGACGCCGATTCTCCGCAGCGGCGTCCACATGCGATCGATTCGAACACCCGGCACGGTCTCCATCGTCGCGTCCCGGGGTCGCTGTGGTTCGTGTGCCCGGCGGATGTTGACCGAGGCGGTCTCCAGCGCTTGGCGGGTCGCCGGCTCGAGATCCTCGAGGGCCTGGTTGAGTGCACCGGGCTCAACGCGCAGAGCGCCGCTGTCGAGCCCACCGCCGTAAAGCTGATTCGCCGCCAGGAGCGCAGCGTCGCCTCCGCTGCGCACTCTGCTCACAATTTGGGCCGCGGCGGTCTGCATGTCCTGGTCTGGCACGGCGGAGCGGCTCACGAGAGCAGAACGCTCATCGGGCGTTGTGTCGCTGAGGTTGATGGTGCGAATATCCATGGTTAGGCGATCAACTGATCGATCGGCAGCACGAGAATTCCGCTCGCACCGGCCTGTTTCAGCTCGGGGAGCACCCGCCAAAGGTCGTCGGCATCGACTACCGAGTGAACCGCGATCATGCCGTCGTGTGCCAGCGGAATGACGGTGGGGGATTCGAAGCCGGGAATGATCTCTTCAATCGCCGGCACTGCGGACTTGGGAGCATTCATCAGGATGTAGCGCTTGCGGCGAGCTGCAACCACCGATTGGATCATCAAGACGATCTGGGCAATTGTCCCATTGGTCCGATCCAGTGTGCCCGGTCTGCCGACGAGCACGGCTTCGGATTCGAGGATGTCGGCGATGGGGCGGAGCCCATTGATCAACAGCGTCGATCCGCTCGACACCAGGTCGACGATGGCATCAGCGATGTCGAGCTTCGGAGCCACCTCGACGGAACCGCTCAGCGGGACCGTGGCTATGGGAATGCTCTTGTCGGCGAAGAACCTTTGCGTCGTGACGGGATGGGATGTCGCGATGCGCGCTCCCGAGAGATCTTCGACGGATGAGACGTTTGAGGCTTTGGGTACCGCAGCCGTGAGCCGGCACCGCCCGTAGCCGAGCGGGGCAATGACCTCCAGTTCGGTACCACTCTCGCTGAGCAGGTCGGTACCCGTAATACCGAGATCAGCAACCTCATCAGCTACGAACTCGCACACGTCGTCCGTACGAACGAACAGCACCTCTAGATCCATGTTGCGCACCGGGACTGCGAGGGCGCGATCAGTCTTCTCATAGGCAAGTCCACCCTGTTTGAGCAGGTTCGCAGTCGGTTGCTGCAGTCGTCCCTTGTTGGGAACGGCGAGTCGGTAAGTCATTGTTCTTCCTGGCCTAGGTTGAGTTTGTCGAGCATGTGTTGGTATCCGCCTGTACCGTGCCGGAGCCACTGGTTGATACGGACAATTGTTGCGGTCGAGACCCCGGTTTCCCCGGAGATTTCCCTATACGAATGACCTGCAGCGAGCTTGCGGACCACCGCCCAGCGCTGTGAGATCTCCTCCAGTTCCCGTCGAGTGCACAAATCCCTGAAGAAGTGAGCTGCTTCATCACGACCTGTGAGACTGACGATGGCATCGAAGAGGGCTGCGGTGGCTTCGTTGCGCCAGTCTTCGCCGGCCATGACCATCGGTGTGCTCCTTTCCTTTTCTGAGGATCTCGCGCTAGTGTTTTAGCACGTTAGCACAATATAACGGCACGGGAGCGAAGAAGTGAAAGTGATTCCTGCGGTTGATGTTCTCGATGGGAAGGTAGTGCGCCTGCGCCAAGGGCGTTATGACGACGTGACAGTCTATGCGGAGGATCCCGCGGCGATGGTCGCGTCATGGGTCGAACAGGGCGCTGACATCGTTCATGTGGTTGATCTAGCAGGAGCCCGCGACGGTAGCGGAGACCGCGACTTGTGGGCCAATCTCGGCAGGACGGGACAGCCGTTTCAACTTGGTGGGGGTATCCGAACACCGGAGGACGCCGACGGATTGATCGCGGCGGGCGCAACCCGTGTAGTGCTGGGCACGGCGGCGGTGTGGGAGCAGGGCGTCGTAGCTGCTGTGGTTGCCGCGCTCGGTACCGACGCGGTGGTTGCCGCCGTAGACGTGCGCGATGGCCGTGCCACCGGCGCGGGATGGCAGGACGGCGGGCGTGACCTGCGCGTGGTTCTGGTGGATCTTGTGGAGGCGGGGGTCAGCAGGGTGCTCGCTACGGGTATTGCCGGCGACGGGATGTTGACCGGCCCGGATACGGCCTTGTTGGACGACGTGAGGACCGTTGCCCCCGAGTTGGCGCTCATCGCATCCGGCGGGGTGGGTACGCTCGACGATATCGCCCGAGTCGCGGATATGGGCGTAGAGGCGGTCATCGTCGGCCGTGCCCTCTACGACGGCCGGTTCACATTTGCCGAAGCGGCACGAGTAGCCGCCGGCTAGGAAGCGTGCTCCCGATAATGAAGGATGGCGGCGTCGAGATCGACCTTTGTCACGGCTAGCGCCGAAGAGTCGCGGCGGAGTGCGCCAAGGGCTGCTTCGCGTAGTAAACCAGATAGCTCGGCAAATGAAAGGCCGTCGGTGGCTGCGATCAAGTCGTCGATGTCAACGTCGTCGGCAAACGGGACATCGGAAATGCCAAAGAAGGCGCGTCGCGACTCCGGGGCCGGAAGCCCTAGGTAGAGGTGTGTTTCCAAGCGACCAGGGCGAAGCAACGCTGGATCGACCAGATCCCGTCGGTTGGTGGCGCCAATGGCGAACACGTCGCCACGCTCGGATACACCGTCGAGTTCGGTGAGGAGAGCGGCGACGACGGAATCTGTCACCGAATTGGTCGAGTTGCCTCGCACAGGTGCCAGGGCATCGATCTCGTCAAAGAACAAGATTGCCGGGGCCACGGCGCGAGCGCGGGCAAACACCTCGCGGACAGCTCTTTCGGATTCGCCTACGTATTTGTCCAGCAGTTCTGCACCCTTGATGGTGAAGAAGGCGGCGCCGCTCTCGTGAGCGAGCGCCCGGATAACGAAGGTCTTCCCGGTGCCCGGTGGGCCGTAGAGCAGCAACCCGCGTGGCGGTTCAATGCCGAGGCGGGTGAACCGCTCGGGCTCCTGCATCTGCCAAATGACCGATTCAGTCAGGCGCTGCTTGACCTCGTCGAGGTTGGCGACACGTTCGAAGCCGTAGCTCGGAAGCTCGCCAAGGGCGGTAGTGCCCAACGACGGTGTGGTTTCTTCGACAGCTCGGAGGAGCAGGTCGGCAGTGACGGTGCCGCCGTCCTGGGCGACCAACGCAGACGCGTGAACGACCGCGGCGAGCACGTCGGCGCCCGAAAACCCGGCGGTGCGAGCGGCGAGCTGGGCGTAGTCGATCTCATCTATGGGGACCCGAGCCAGCGCCGCCTCGAAGAGGAGTTCACGACGCTCTAGATCAGGCGGCGGAATGCTCAGAGTGCGCGGCAAGAAGGCCGACTTGGCTACTGCTTCGGGAAGCCGGGAAACCGACGACACTCCCAGGACGCAGGCGAGCCTGGGTCGGTCGGCGACCGCGTCGAGGAACCAACGCATGATCGCAGCAACCTGGTTGCGGAACATGGCGTCGTCGCCGACAACCGCATCGAGACGATCGAGAAAGACGACGGCAGGCCGGGTCGATGTCTTCACAGCCTTCTCGAGTAACTCGAGCAGCTTCTGCGGCTTGAAAACGAGCTCGAGGGAGACCTCGTGCACGGAGACGCCGACGGCTTCAGCCGATGCCGCCACAATCTCGGACTTGCCGCACCCGGCTGGACCCTCCAGCAGCACGCCGGCAACCTTGGGAAGACCCCAGGCCGCGGGTAGGTCGCCGGGAGCAGTGAGCAACGAGAGCCAACCGGTCATCATCTCGACCTCAGTGTCGAGGCCTGCGAGCAACGCCTGGGCGGTGGTAAGGGCTTCACCCGCTGGAGCTCCCCGGGGTTGATCCACGACATCGGCGGTGTCCTCGCCCGCTTCGTGGACGACGGTGCGGCTGCCGACGACAGCGGCAGGTCCTGGCGTAACCGAGGTGATCCGTACGGCAACCAACTCGGGCGTCTTGTCGTCGCCGTACCCGGTGTGTACCGCAACTTCGTCTCCCTCCGAAACCGGCGAGCCTTGGAGCGAGCGGGCGAGGTGTCGGGCGTCGATCGGCGCGTCGATGCGGGAGATGACAACCCGGTGCGCCTCGGGGAGCAGTGCTCGCTTCACGTCGACCGAGTCGCCAATCGAGAGTCCGGCGTTTGCCATGGTGCGCTCGCCGAGCATGATTGCATTAGCCGAGGTGGTGTCTCCGGGGCTAACCAGAGCATGTGTCGCGCCGAGCGCAACGATGCCCCCACCGGGAAGACCCAACGCGGTGAGCAAGGCCGAGTCCGCTTTGCCGATGGGGTCGGAACCTCTACGAACGGTGAACTTCATAGTCGCAGGGTACCTGAGCGGCCGGTGTCAGCCGGCTAGCGAGGTGAGCGCAGGAACGGGATGCCGCGAGGTGGCTATTGGGTTGGTGGATTCGATGATGCGGACACCCGGTCGGTTGAGCCACCTCCAGACCAGTCCCGCTTCCTCGGAGGCCGCGACCGATTCTGGAACCAGGAAGGGGGACGCCGTCGTGGCTGCGGTCGTGCTGAGCGGGGCGGGCTCGTCGTTGGTCCATGCCGCGACAAGCCGGCCGTACTCCACCAGGGCCGAGTCGCCGTTGTGGTCTTCTGCCCAAAGGAGTCCGGCCTGACGGAGCACACCCCAGTTGCGGCGGTGCTCCAGTGCTTGAGAAAGAGCCCGGTGGCGATCTCGCAAATCAGCAGCCTCTTCGAACCGCGCGGTTCTGGCGTACTCGCGAAGACGGGTCACCAGCGGCTCGAGCAATTCCGCGGGTTGTTGCTCGACACCGCGGCGCAACCGAGCAACGACGGCTTGGTATTCGGGCTCCGTGACCGAACCATCGCACGGACAGAGCGCAACCCCGAGCTGCGCAAAGCTGCAGGCGGGGCTGCGCTTGCCCCCTTTGGTCATGCAACGCCTGATCGGGATGGCGTCCCAGATGGCGGCGACGACGGCATTGGCGACCCTCCTGCTGCGAAACGGACCGAGGTACAGGCAGCCGTCGTCACGCAAGGTGCGCACCACCGAGAGCCGGGGAAAGCGTTCCGCGGTGAGCTTGACGAACTGGGGTGACTTCGGGGGTCGGGAGCGCCGGTTGTAGCGGGGGATGTGATGATGGATGAGCCGGATCTCCGTGACCTCGGCCTCGAGTTCTGTTGAGCAGACTCGGTTTTCGATGTCGGCCAGATCCCGCATCATCTGTTCAACCGAGCGGCGGTGGTCTCCGTAGAAGTACGACCGCACCCGGGTTCGCAAGTTCTTGGCCTTGCCCACGTAGATGACGTTTCCGTGGCGGTCACGAAACAGGTAGACACCCGGTTTGCGGGGCAAACGGTCGGTGAGCTCGATCTTGGAGTAGTGCGGGGCGCCCCGCGCAGTGGGAAGGCGCAACAGCTCATCCAGGTCGGTGACACCGATGGTGCCGGCCCGCTCGAGCAACCCCCAGAAGACGTGGGCCGTCGCCCTGGCGTCGGCTAGGGCGCGATGGTTTGGCGTAACTGGGGAGCGGAAGTGGGCTGCAAGCGCCTGCAAGTTGAGGCCCCGGGTTTCTTGTCGAATCAGGCGCCGCGCCAAACCCAGCGTGTCCGACGTGGGATTCGGCAGGCGCCCGTATCCGAGCCGCTCAGCGGCTGCGTTGAGAAACGACATGTCGAAGCGGACGTTGTGGCCGACGATCACTGCCGTGCCAATGAACTCCAGCAAGGAGGGAAGGACCTCCTCAATGCGGGGAGCGTCGATAACCATTGCCTGAGTAATCCCGGTGAGGATGGTGATGGTTGGGGGAATCGGGGCACCGGGGTTGACCAGAGTGTCGAACGTTCCGACAAGCTCGCCGCCGACGTATTTGACCGCGCCCACCTCGGTGATTTCGCAGTCCGCCGGTGATCCGCCGGTGGTCTCGAGATCGAGTACGCAGAATCGGACCTCATGGAGCGGGGTACCGAGATCGTCGAATGTCCGTTGCACGGGGATCGCCATGCGAAGACGGTACATCGAACATATGTTCGATGTCAAGGATGGCCGTCGGCTGCGGCGGTACCCTGCGGTTGATGGATTTCACCGGGCGATTCCACTTCAACTTCGACAGCTACGACGTGTGGCGGGTCTACAACATCCTGCTACGGGCTTCGCAGGAGCCGTCGGTGACGGTCGACGTCGAATGGCTTGCGTTCACCAACGAGGACCTGGATCCGGAGTCGCCTACGATCCGGGCACTGGCGAATTGCGAAGCCGTGAGAGCCGAATTCCCCGGCCGGCACGGCAAGTTCGTCGAGGCGATGCTGACGCTGGCCTACCAGGAACGCGATCGACCCGGCGCCCACGAGACGCTCGCCGTGGCGGCGCACGTTGCCGGTGTCGACCTTGCGGACCTCAATTCCTCCTCAGAGACTTCGGGACTGAAACTGCTGGAACAGACGATTGCTGCGGCCCGAGAACGGGGAGTCTCGGCGGTGCCAACCATTGAACGGCAGGGCCCGCCGCTACACATCAAGACGACCGGCGCAGCCAACTTCGGCAACGCGACCGACCGGCTGCATCTGATCGACTCCATGCTGCGCGACGACGGGATCTGGGAGCTGACCAAGCCCGACTAGAGCCGATCGGCCTCGACATTTGTGCATAGCTTCGCTGCATGTTTCGACGTACGTTGGTAGATGAGCTCGCATCGAGCGGACATCAAGCCACGAGCCCCACGGCTCGACGACGAGGAAGGTTCTCATCATGGCAACCGCGTCGACCCCCGAATGGAAGAAGCAGTTACGTAGGCTGCTTGTGCTCGCACTCGTGCTCGTGTTGGTCCCGGTTGCGGTTTCGGCCGCAGGCGGACCGTTCACCGACGACGACAACTCGGTCTTCGAACAGGACATCGAGTGGCTCGCTGCACACGGCATCACCCAAGGCTGCAACCCGCCGACGAACGATCACTTCTGCCCGAACGACAGTGTTACCCGCGGCCAAATGGCGGCCTTCTTGCACCGGTTCGCCGATGATCAAGGCAACACCGCATATGCGATTGCCGAATCGACGACGGAGATCAAGGGCGTCGACACCTATGGCACGGTCATGGAACTCACCGGACTCCCGGAAGGCAGCTACCACGTCATCGCCAAGGGGCAGTTCGAGAGCACAGAGCTCCTGACCGATGCGCGACCGACCTGCAGGCTGATAGCCGGGCATGAGTTCGATACGGTGGCGGCAACCCTCGAACCGGGTGACACTGTGCCCTGGACGCTGACGGCGGTTACTTACATGGCCGAAGACAACAGCGCGATGAGCCTCGAGTGCCGCGATCATGGCGAGATGGTCGATCTTGCCAACACTCGGATCACCGCGGTGGCGGTGAACGGCATTGTCATCGACACGGGCGCCACTCTGTAGACATCGCTCACTCTGACGTCAAGAGCCCCGGCGAGGTACCGATACGTAGACATAACTGCAACCGAGCCGTCGCGAAGGGGTCCAGAATGGTGCGTCTCAAACTGCTGCTTTCCGTGCTGACGCTGCTGGCGGCCTGCGGCGGCGATACCGCATCTACCACCACGGCCGTCCCTCAGGAGACGACCATGGCGCCGACCTCTACGGTGACGAGCACGGCCGCGCCGACTACCACCTCAACGGTTGCCCCGACTACCCAAGCACCCACGACCTCGACCACCGCTACCACGACCCTTACTAAGACCGCGCCGGTACTCGAGGATGGGCGACCTGCGACGTTTCTTGCGGTCACGGAGGAATACGTGGCTGTCGAAGTCGACACGGTCACAGGCGAAATCATCCACAGCTTCGGCCAGACCGGGACCGCAGAGCAAATGGCGGCAGCCGAGGAGATGCCGCCGAACGTGCTCGTCGGGGCATGGCGCAATCGCGAGGGGTCGATCGTCGGTCTCAGCGACTGTTGTGAGCCCGCTGCGGGCCGGATCTTCTATGTGGATGCCAGCGGTGAGCTGGTCGATCCGTATGGCACTCCGGGACCTGCTGGGTGGACGCTCACGCCGTCACCGGTCGACAACCGGTTCGCCAACCTCGGGTACTCGATGGTCGTCGTGGATCCTTTGGAGCCGGTGCCCCCGGGAGAATACGGGGTATGGATCGACGAGCCCGGGCTGGGGTTTCCCGGCGGTGCCGCGGCATGGGCTCGGGACGGTTCACGGCTGTTCTGGATCGGCCAGATCGAGAAGGTGACAGCACTCGCCACGCTCGAGCTTGCGGACGGAGAACCCAAACACGTAACCGTTCTGCCCTGGGTTGGCGTCCACCAGTACCTCGACGGGATCGGTTCGCAGGAGAGCGGCAACCTCGTTGGTTTTCTCCACACTCGCAACGACGACTTCGAGATTGTCGCAAGCGAGGGAGTTGTCTTCTCCGCCACGGGCGAAGTCTTGGCCAATTTCCCGGTTGAGACCGGGTCGTGGTGGGGGGGCTATGACCAGTCCGGCCGGTTTCTCATCTATGTCGATGGAGACAACGCCGTTCGTTGGCAAGGTTTGGGCCAGGCGGGCGCCTTGGCGGACGGATTCATCTTCGCCAGTTGGTAGCGATCAGCCACGGTTCTGATCCATCAGTCGGGAGTAGACCGACGTCGTCTCCGGCCCGGTGCGACCGCGCGGCCTCTCTCCATACGCAACCCGTGTGATCGTGTCGGCAGCCTCGGCCCCTGCCGGATCATTAGGGTCGATCAACTCCGCATGTCGCGTATCCAACACCTGCAGAGCAACAGACCTGCCGGAATCATCGAGGGTTCGGTAGAAATGCTCGGCGTGGTCGATGGGGACGTTCATATCGTGTGCGCCGTGGACCATCACGATGGGCGTATCGCTATTGCCGGCGTTGCCCCGCGTCGTGAACTGGCTGTATTCCTCCTCCCAGCCCAGCGTTGCGATTTGAGCGTCGTATGCATAGGCGCCGCCCAGGCCGATCACCGCTTGGGGTCGGTGTGCGTACTCCGGCAGACACGCGAAGTCATAGGAGCCATCCATGGCGACCGCGATGGCCATCGCCGGGTAGCCGCCATAGGAGAACCCGACCAGCGTAACGTTGTTCGGATCGGCCCCCAGGTCAACGGCACGGTATCGGGCGTAGCGGATTGCACAGACCACATCTTCGAACGTATCCAACACGTCTTGGCGGGTTCGGGGTTGACCGCTGTAGTAGGTAGGTACCGCAACGACGGCCCCGCGACTTGCCAGGTCTTGGGCAAGTGGCTCCATTTCATCGTTGCCTTTGTTCCCTCCCCCGTGCAGTAGGAGCACCAGCGGCGCCGGGCCGTCTGCCGATGCAGGGCCGTAGAAGTCCACTTCCCGAGTGTCCGGACCTCGCTGATTCAGTTGCGAGAAGGTGGGCGGAGTTTCGCCGCCTGTGCTGGGACCAGTCGCTAGGCCAAGCGAGAGGATCAATGCGATGGTGCGGGCTGTGCAGCTCATGCCCGCAAGGTCTCCGGCAGGACTTAGCCGGCTCGTGACCGCCACTGAACAGGGTGTGGGCGCGGATTAAGTCACGTGTAAGTGGCCGGTGGTCGCATTGGTCCCGCTCGATTTGCCGGACCCAAAGGAGCTGGTCCATTCGTATGCTTGGTGACCATGGAGGGAGGGGTCGCGTGGAGTTTCGCGTCCTCGGGCCCCTCGAAGCTGTCCACGATGGACAAGCGATCGATCTGGGGCCTCACAAACAACGGTCGTTGCTGGCGTTGCTGTTGATCAACGCCAACCGGGTGGTCTCAACGGACCGGATCCTCGAGGAGATCTGGGGAGAAGATGCCGCAGGGAAAGAGAACGTTCTCTGGGTATACATCTCACGGTTGCGTTCGGCTTTTGAACCGGACCGGGAGAAACGTGGCGAAAGCACGGTTCTGCTGAGGCGCGACCACGGCTACATGCTCTCGATCGACCCGGATAGCATCGACTCGCATCGATTCGAGAGGAAAGCCGAGGAAGGCCGCGCCTTGATCCTCGATGATCCGACCACCGCGGCGACCGTCCTCCAAGAGGCCGCCGATCTGTGGCAGGGCCGAGCGTATGAAGACTTTGTCTACGACGACTTTGCCCAAGGCGAGATCGGCCGACTCGAAGAGCTCCGGCTCAGTGGGGTCGAGGGCCGGATCGATGCCGATCTACGGCGAGGCAAGGCGGGCGAGTTGGTGAGCGAGCTCGAGGCGCTCTGCCAGGACCAACCGCTGAAAGAGCGTCTTGTCGCACAGCTGATGCTGGCGCTTTATCGAGCGGGTCGTCAGGCCGAGTCTCTGCGGACCTTCGAGCGCTTCCGCCGGCACATTGGCGAAGAGCTCGGAATCGAACCGTCTCCCGAACTGCGGCGACTCGAAGAGCAGGTGCTGCTGCACGACTCTCGGATCCAAGCTCGCAGGTCGACTGCGACCCGCACGGACGCAAGGTCCGTAGGTGCCAACCCCTTCAAGGGCTTGCGGGCCTTCTTCGAGGACGACAGTGCCGATTTCTTTGGTCGCGATCGGCTGGTAGCTGAGATCGTCCGCCAAATCGACAAGGGCGGGCACTTAGTGGCGTTGGTAGGGCCGAGCGGCTCGGGCAAGTCGAGTGCGGTGCGCGCGGGCCTTATTCCCGCGCTGCGCAAAGGAGCCATCGAGGGCTCAGATCGGTGGCTGGTGGCGCAGATGGTGCCGGGTTCCCATCCGTTCGCCGAGCTCGAGGCCGCACTGTTGCGTTCCTCGCTCGATGCCCCACAAAGCCTCACCGAGCAATTTGCGGATCACGAGACCGGGCTTCTTCGTGCAGCCCTGCGGGTGCTGCCCGACGACCGGACTCGCCTCCTGCTCGTGATCGACCAGTTCGAAGAGCTTTTCACCTTGGTTGACGATGAACAGGAGCGAGCGAGGTTTCTGGCCAACCTGCTGACCGCCATCGATGATTCCCATGCCCGCGTAATGGTCGTGCTTACGCTGCGGGCCGACTTCTACGATCGGCCCCTGGCCTACCCTGAGTTCGGATCGCGGATGGGCTCCGGAGTCGTCAACGTGGTCCCGTTGGCACCAGATGAGTTCGAGGCGGCAGCTCAGGGACCGGCACGGCAGGCGGGTGTTTCGTTCGAACCGGCATTGCTTGCCGCACTCTTGACCGATGTCGTCGGACGACCCGGCGGGCTTCCTTTGTTCCAGTATGCGCTGACAGAGTTGTTTGACAGGCGCGTTGGCGACGTGCTGACGCTCGACAGTTATGCGGCTATCGGAGGAGTAGGCGGGGCTCTGACGAAACGTGCCGAGGACCTCTATGCGCAGCTCGACGAGGCGCAGCGGGCGGCGGCGGGTCAACTGTTCCTTCGGCTGGTGACCATCGCTGAAGGCGATGAGTGGGGGCGACGCCGCGTACCGGCGTCCGAGATCGTCTCGCTCGATGTGGATATGGTGGCGCTGCAAGGTGTCATCGAGCTCTATGCCGCACATCGGCTGCTCACCCTTGACCGGGATTTTGTCTCGGGGTCGCCGACTGTTGAGGTGGCGCACGAAGCCCTACTCACCGAATGGGGGCGCCTGCGGGAGTGGATCGCCGATGGTCGCGACGACGTGCGCCGCCACGCCTCTCTGACTGCGGCGATGGATGAATGGATCGAGGCAGCCCGCGATGCCGACTATTTGCTGTCCGGGAGCCGCCTGGAGAGATACGAGGAATGGGCGGGTGCCGCGAAGCTACAACTGAATGCCGAGCAGCGAGGATTCCTCGACTCTTCCATCGAGGCGAGAGACAAGGCCGTCCAGCAAGAGAAGCAGCGGCTCGCAGCAGAGGCGAGGACCGCTCGGTCTGCGAAGCGTCGACTCTGGGGTTTGGGGGCAGCGGTGATCGTTCTGGTAGCGATCGGTGTTGTCTGGGCCATCGCCGCGCTGGGGCCGGGTCCGACGCGGGTGGCGATGCTGCTCGACGAGGAGTTCCAGAACAGCATCGATGACTTGATGAGAAGCGGTCTCGACCGGGCAGAAGGCGAACTCGGCGTTGAAGTCAATCTGCTGACGGGGAACTTCAGCGACTTCGAGGCCGAGTATCGAAGAATCGCTGAGAGCGGAACCGATGTGATCTTTGTGCACTTCGATATCTCGGGCAATGCCTGGGTCAAGGAGTTGGTCGCCGATTATCCAGACACCGCTTTCGCCATCGTTGACTCGGTGTTCGACCTTCCAGAAGGGGCGATGATGGTTGATCTCTCCGATGAGCATGGCGGCTTCCTCGCGGGCGTCGCAGCAGCAACACAAACCAAGACGGGCGTCGTGGGATTGGTGGAGGGCCTACAGTTCCCGTCTACAGAGGCGTGGCGTGCCGGCTTCGAACTCGGAGTAGGAGAGGTTGACAATTCGATCAGAATCGTCGCCAACTCCGTCGGCGCCTGGAATGGGTTTTTCAACGCGGAGGGTGGCCGTGAGGCTGCGAACGCGCTGTTTGACCTCGGCGCCGATGTCGTGTTTGCGGTCGCCAACGACTCAAACATCGGGGTTCTCGAAGCCGCCCAGGAACAGACGGCTGCAACAGGCACACATCGCTGGGTTATTGATGTCGACTCGGATAAGTGGCTCGAGACGCCCGAACGGCTTCGCCCGCATTTGCTCACATCGGCGACTAAGGGCTACGACACAGCTGTCTTCGAGGCGATTCGTCTATACGAAGCCGGTCTCTTTGAACCGGGGATTGTTCCACTAGGCCTCGGGGAGGGAGCCTATGCGCTGGCGCCTTCGGGCGAATACCTATCAACGGAGCAATGGGTTCAGGTAGAAGCGGCAACGAGCCGGGTGGCAACAGGGGCCATTGATATACCGGTCATTCCTGAGGGCGAGACCCTCCCGCCGCGCGGCCGGGATGTGACGGATACGGCACGGCTGGTTTGGGACGGAACGTCATGCGTCTACGACGGTCCGCAGAGCTTCGCGACCGGAGCCGTCGTCGGGGTGGAGTTTGTCAACCAGGAACATGAGATGGCTCTGGGTTCGCTGTCGTCAGAGAAATGGGTCGAGCTCATCGTGTCGATACGGGGTCGGGATTCCGCCAATGTGTTCGCGCTGTTGCAGGAAGTCGGGGAGTACGAAATTGGTTGCCAGCCGGCGGACGGTACGTACGAGGAGTCATTCGTGCTGGGGGCACGGGTCACCGTCACCGATCCGAGGGTGTGAATCTCCGCCGCTGCCGCACTGCCTCATACATCATCACGGCCGCCGAGACCGAAGCGTTGAGGCTGTCGGACGCACCCGCCATCGGGATCTGGATCCGGGTAGCGGCTCCATCCCAAGCGGCGCTGATACCAGTGTCTTCAGCGCCGACGAGGACTGCGGTCGGACCGGTCAGGTCCACATCCCAGATCTCAGACAAAGCATCGGGGTAGCCACCGACGACCTGTAATGACTCCGCTCGAGCCCACGCGATGCACGCCGATGAGGCAGCTGCTGCCAGCGGGACCAGAAACAGTGCCCCTTGCGAAGCCCTGACCACATTCGGATTGAACACGTCCGTCGCCGAGTCGGCGATCACGACAGCGTCAGCGCCAACCGCATCTGCGGTCCGCATCATCGCCCCGAGATTGCCTGGCTTCTCGACACGCTCGGCGATGAGCACCAGAGGGTTGGTCCCTAGCACCAAGCGATCCAAGCGCATATCGAACTGCCGCGCCACAGCGACCAATCCGGCTGGGTTCTGGCGCACCGACAACTTGGCCATCGGTGCCGTTGTCAGTTCGACGAGCTCGATCGACTCGGCTAGCTGGGGGAGGGGATCATCGAGGAACTCTGGGCAGGCCAGCACGGTCTCGACCTCGACACCTGCCGCGAGTGCCCGCTCGACCTCACGGAGCCCCTCGATGAGAAAGAGCCCGGTCGCCGCGCGCTCCCGCGCCTTCTTGAGCCGTGCGAACGCCTTGACCCGCGGGTTGGCCGTGGAGGAGATCCGCTCGGTTACCACCCGCTGCCGCCGCCACCGGAAAAGCCGCCGCCTCCACCAAAACCGCCAAAGCTGCCGCTGCTCCAGGAACCACCCCAGGATGAGCCGCCGCCCCAGGAACCGGCGCCGCCAAAGCCGCCACCGCCACCCCACCAGGAGTTCGAGTCACGCGACCAGGAGGTGTCCTGGTAGATGGGTTCCCAACCGTAGGCGCCCCGGTGCCCCTTGGTGATGATCCAGTGGTAGAACAACAGCGTGTAGGGGTCGAAGTACGCGAGGCCGCGCGGGATTGGCTTCCCACTCCACGAGTCCTTCTGCCGTCCGGTACCGTCGTGCGCCAATTCGGGGGCAAACCGGTCGGCGTCGTCGATAGTGCTCCGGCTCAGGGCTTGCCGTTGGGCGGCATACGCCAGCGCAAAGGCACGAGCGCCGCGCGGATCTGAAGCGCCGAATGCTGCGGCGACGTCCGCATAGGCCCCGACCAGCCCCAGCGCCGCCAGCGCCTGGCGGGCTTCGCTCCAGCGGCGCATAGCCTGCGCCGGTTCCAGCGAGATCGCGAGCACCGCAGCGATCGTCCTTCTGGTGTCGCCTTTGACACCGGCACCGGCGAGTTGGTCAGCGAGTGCCCGATACACGTCGGGGCCGTCGTCGCGGCGCCGCAGCAGCGCGGCGGTCAACGAGATCGGAATACCCAAGCGGTCGGCCTCGCTGCGGATCCGCCCTATCTCGCCGGGGTGCGACAAACCGGCGAGGGCATACTCAACCGCCGTCTCGGCATCGATGCCGCGGCCGCGATTGGCTTCATAGGCGGCGATGAATTCGCCCACATCATCGGCGTCGTTGTTCATGAGCAACAACGCCGTGATTGCTGGGATCGACAGGCCGTCCCGGCTCAACATCGAACCATGTGACTCGAGCGTCTGGCGGAGGGCCTCGTAGCGCCTGTAAGAGGCATCCACGTCGTCAGAAAGGTCGGCGAGCGCGGCCGCCACGGCGGGTCTGGTGGTCGACGACGGTAACTGCTCGTAGAGCGCCTCCATCTTGGCTGCCTTGTTTCGGGCCGTCTCATAGACGATGCGCAGCTCGGCTAGCGAATCCTCGAGCGTGCTCGTTGGTTCGAGCGCAGGGCCTGCCTCGCGGAAGCGGTCGCCGGCATCGGTCAATGTTGCGTAGCCGAGGGCGGTCTTGACAGTTCGATCGGTGATGGTCCGGCCGATTCGCAGCCTGGCGTTCGCGACTCGATGCGGTCGCAGGCTGGCGATGATTCTCAGCAGCTCCTGTCGCTTCACCTCGAACTCGTCGTCCTTGTCGGGGTCGACGTCTATGGCGTCGCGAATCGCCGCCTGCAACGCCCCCTCCAGAATGGGCTGCTCATCGGACACACGCAGTTCGAGAGGGACATCGGTCTCGGCGAGCAGCCGATCGCGGTCGATCACAGCGACGAGCTCATGACGCCAGGTTGCCTCAACGGCGTCGGGATCGTGGGGCTCGATTCCCTCGTGGATCCTCCCCACGGCAGCCAATGCGGCACTGGTGGATACCGTCGGCGCGGTTCCCCGGTATTCGATGGAGTAGTCGGCGAGTCGCGGTAGTTCGTGTCCTGCGGGGTCGAGTGCATCCACGTCCCCGTCTATGAGTTCGGCGCGTTCCTGCGATACCCGCTCGCGCCGGCGGTTCCGCGCGGCAACCAATCCGACTCCTCCGCCGACGAGCCCCGCAGCCGCCAGTGCTCCCACCATGAGGCCGACGGGCGGCTCACTTTCAGATTCTCGTGTGAGCGGAACGCTGGCGCCGTCGCCGCTTCCACCCAGCGAGGCCAATTCCTGTTCCAGGCTTCCGACGATGGCGATGATGCCGGCGTCGAAGTCGCCTCGACCGAAGAACGAGTTGCCCGCCCCGGTCACCCTGCTGTAGTCGAGTTCGGGAACCCCGGGCCCACCCGTCATTTCGGTGCGGCGGTTCTCG
>JASJAS010000087.1 GCA_030066875.1 Acidimicrobiia bacterium
CATTCGTTTCTCAAAGCGCTGCCCAAAGTGAGCATGCATTGCCACCTCGAGGGATCTGTCCAAGCCGCGACTTTCGTGGAACTCGCCGACAAGCACGGAGTCGAGCTGCCCGACGGTGTCAGCAGAGAGGACCCCTACGACTATCCGGATATCTACGGTTTCCTGAACGTCTACAACCTCGTCGGACAATCGGTCCGAGAGCGCGACGACTTCCGGCGCATTACCTACGAGACGCTTCAGGAGGCAGCGGAGCACGGTGTCCGTTACCGCGAGATGTTTTGGAGCCCGATGGATCACTTCCAGGTCGGAGTCGACTATCCGACCGCGATCGACGGCATCATCGACGGCATTCGTGACGCAAATACGGACTTTGGGATCGAGTGCCGGATGATCGCCGACATCAACCGGATGTTGACGCCTGAAGACGGGCTGGAGATGGTCCAGCACGCCATCGACAACCCACGAGACGAGCTCATCGGAATCGGTCTCGACTACGCCGAGGCCGACTATCCGCCGGAGCGGTTCTGGAAGGCATACCGGCTTGCAGCGCAGCACGGCTTGCATCGCACCGCGCACGCATGCGAAGACGCTCCGGCGCGCAACATCGAGACCTGTCTCGATCTCCTCCACTGTGAACGCATCGACCACGGCTACCACGTGCTGGGGGATGATGATCTCGTGCAGCGCTGCGCCGACGAGGGCGTCGTTTTCACGTGTTGTCCGGTGTCAACCGCATGGGTCTACTTCGACGACGATCTGGCGAACCATCCGATCAAGGAGATGGCGGCGCGCGGTCTCAAGATCATGCTCGATTGCGACGACCCGCCGATGTTCAAGACAGATCCTTCGAACGACTACATCGTGGCTGCCGACGAGATGGGGTTCGGGCCAGCCGATTTCCGACAGTTCGTTCTCAACGGAATCGACGGGACTTGGCTGGATGAGCCCACCAAGCGACAGTGGCGTCTCGAGTGGGGACGTGAGATGGACGATCTCATCGCTCAACTCGACGACAACGAGGATCCGACATAGCCGGGAGGGCGCAGTGACATCAACGATCTACCGAACGACCGTACGCAACGGTGTGGGCGAGTCGCCGCCACGCCCGGAAGGTCCTGACAAGGCCACCGGGAACTTCGCCTTTGCGTCTGACCTCTCGGCGGATCACATGTTGTGGGGGGCATTGCGCCGCTCGCCATACGCGCACGCCCGGATCGTGCGAATCGACACCACGCCCGCTGTTGCGATGGCCGGCGTTCACGCCGTGATTACTCAAGAGGATGTAGCCGGGCGCCCGGTCTTCGGTGTTCTCACTCCGGACCAGCCTGTCTTTGCGGGCGAGTTCGTTCAGTTCTGGGGCGAGCCGATCGCGGCTGTGGCTGCTGATGATCTCCGTACCGCGGAGCGGGCAGCTGCGGCCATCATCGTCGAGCTGGAGGAACTCGATCCGCTGGTCGATCCGGAAGAGGCAGAGCGCGCTGATTCGGTCTTTGAGCGTCGGCGAATCCGTCGCGGCGACCAGACACTTCGCGGAGAGGTGGTCGTCGAGGGCTTCTATGAGATGGGGCAGCAGGATCAAGCACCGCTCGGTAAGGAAGCCGGCCTTGCCATCCCGGACGGAGAAGGCGGCGTCGATCTGTGGGCAACCAGCCAATGGATTCACTCCGACCACGAACAGATCGTTGCCAGCCTTGACATGGCCCCGGATCAGGTGCGGTGTCATCCCCCCGGAATGGGGGGCGCGTTCGGTGCGCGTGAGGATGTCAGCCTCCACATTCATCTCTGCATGCTCGCTTTGCGGACCGGCCGACCAGTGAAGATGGACGTCGATCGAGAACAGTCGTTCGTAACCCATGTACACCGGCACCCCGCACGGATGTGGTACCGCCACGAGGCGGACCGCGACGGCAAGCTGGTCCGGGTGGAGGCCCGGATGATCTTGGACGGCGGCGCCTACGGCTCAACTACGCCTCAGGTGATGACGAACGCCGCGGTATTCGGTGTCGGGCCATACAAGGTCGAATCAGTTGCCATCGATGCGGCCGGCGTCAAGACCAACAACCCTCCGGCCGGAGCGATGCGAGGCTTCGGCAACGTCCAATCGGGCTTTGCGGCCGAGATGCAGATGACCCGACTCGCCGAGGAACTCGGCATGGACCAACTCGAGTTTCGGCGCCGCAACGCCCTCGAGCATGGGGACCACTTTTCGACAACGGGGCAATACCTCGAAGGCTCTTTCCCGACCACAGCGGTCATCGACGCGCTTGCCGACATCCCGCTACCGGACCCAGTGGTAGCGGACGATCCTCGTTCCCGCCCGGGTGGAACCGGCTTGACGACCGATCCCAGGCATGTGCAGCGCGGCGTCGGCTATGCCGTCTCGGTGAAGAATCTCGCCTTCTCGGCCGGCTACGACGACTATGCCGAAGCTCGGGTGGTGCTGACCGGCTCCGGTATCGAAGTGGAGACCGCCGCCGTGGAAGTAGGCCAGGGGATGGTCACCGTCATCCAGCAACTCGCTCGCACCGCCACCGGTATCGAGGCTGTGGCAGTCGTTTGGACGGACACCTCGGAGATCGGTTCGGCCGGGTCGACTTCTGCCTCTCGCCAGACACAGATCACCGGTGGTGCCGTGTTCGAAGCGGGGCAGAAGGTACGTGCCGAGGTTCTCGACCGATTCGATGGCGATGATCTCAACGACGCGGGTGTCTGGCGGGACGGTGACCTCATCGCTTCGCTCGACCAAATCTGCGCTGATGGGCCGATCGCGCACCTGGTGCGGTTCTCCCATCCCGAGACCACGCCGCTCGACGAGGACGGCCAGGGCAACGCCCATGCCGACTATGCGATAGCTGCTCACCGGGCCGTTGTCGATGTTGACCGCGAGCTTGGCTTGGTGCGGGTCCTGCAGGTGGACACAGCGCAAGATGTTGGGAAGGTGCTCCATCCGGTTGCGCTGCGCGGGCAAATCGAAGGTGGCATCCTGCAAGGTGTCGGCCTGGCAGTGATGGAAGAGCTGATCGTCGACGACGGACGGATCCTCAACGCTTCCTTCACGGACTACCTGTTGCCGACCTTTGGGGATGCTCCGACCGTTGACTATCGATTCATCGAGGAGCCGTCACACTGGGGTCCGCTTGGTGCCAAGGGAGCCGGTGAACCGCCGACGATCTCGTCAACACCCGCCGTCGTGGCCGCGATCAGTGATGCGATCGGCCGACCACTCTCGCGAGCCCCGGTGCGCCCCCAGGACATCGTCGGCCTGTAGGAGTCCCGAGCCTCGGATATCCCACGTATGGCTACATCGGGCTGCCGTGGGTCCGCCCTACCTTGGATTCGTCCACGGTGGTGCAACGGCCGGCACGAACGATGACTTCGCCCGCGACTACCACTAGTTCACATCGATCGGAGATGCCTGTTAGGACGAGACCAGCAACCGGGTCATGTACGCCAACGCGATCGACGGAATCCAGCCTCCAGGCTGCCACGTCGGCAGCGCTTCCCGTTGTCAACCGCCCAAGTTGGGACCTACCGAGGCAATCGGCACTTCCCCGCGTCGCCATGCGCAGCAACTCGCGAATACTGGGCCAGTTGGCGGGCTCCCGGTCGGTAGTCCTGTGGGCCAGCGCAGCAAGGCGGACATCGCCGAGTTGATTGCATCCGTCATTCGAAGCCGATCCTGTGGTGCCGAACCCTACGGTGCAGCCGGCAGAGGTGTAGGCCCGGATCGGGGCCAATCCCCACCCAAGGCGGAGGTCCGGGGCGGGTACGTGCACGATTCCGATACCTGCGGCCGCATATTCATCGATCTCGTGGTGGGGTGCGTCGACCATGTGGGCGAGCCAGACTCCGGGACGTTGCCACCCGACCTCTCCAAGCAATTGCCATGGCGTCATCCCATACCGCTCGGCACAGAAGCTCGTGTCGAATTCCTGATAGGCGTGAGTGTGGAGACCGACACCGGGATTGGCGTCGGCCAACGAGGCAAACTCGCGATAGACATCGAGCCTGTCGACATGCAGCCCGCAGGGGGCCAGGTCAATGCGGATCCGAGCCAACGGGTCCGGGTCGTGGTGGCTTTCTATGAGCTCTTGGGCGTGGTCGAGTACGTCATCCATCTCCTGACAGACCTCGTCCGCAACGCTGCCGCCGTAGGCGTGACCTAGCGTCATCGATCCCCGACCCGCGTGGAGTCGGATGCCGACCTCGGTCGCCCCGGCGATGATTGCCTCCACGTATGGGGCCGAGTCGCCTCCGGGGAAGACGTAGTGCTGATCGGCGATCGTGGTGACCCCACTCAAGACCGATTCGACCATCCCAGCGGTGGCCACCGTGCCGATCCGCTCGGGAGTGAATCGACCCGTCTTCCAGGCATGCAATGTCCGTCCGTGCAGCCCGGCGAGCCATCCTCCCATGTCGACTCGCTCGAGTTCCGGAAGTGCCCGGAACCCCACCTGGTAAAGGTGTTGGTGGGCGTTGACCAGACCTGGCAGCACAAGCAGCGCGCTTGCGTCGATGACCTCGGTGCCGGGGGGCGGCTCGATGTCTTGGGCGATAGCGTCGACCACGCCGCGGATGAGCAGCATGTCCACATCCTGAAGCTCTCTATCGTCATCATCGAATGTGACGAGATGAGCGATCGACTTCAACAAGAGCGGTGTTCCGGCCCTTGCCGGTCCCATGGTCACGGTAGTTGATCGGTCTCTTGAAGAGTCGACACTTCGCGCACGACGAACCCTTGGCGCTCGAGGCTCGGCCTGATCTCCCCACAGCGAGCTGCCTGCCGCGTGATGATGCTGGGAGGTCGGGAGTTGGGTCGTGCTGCATCTCGTTCTAGACAGGTTTCGACGTCGACTCTGAAGAGGACAGCGAACGCCGCGATCGAGCGCGACTCGGCTGCTGCGAGCCATCTAGAGCGGCGGCGCTCTTCGAGGCCGTCGCTGTCGATGACAACCGTCAGGCGGCGATCGAGGCGGGCTTCGACGATGCGCTCCAGAAGCTCATAGGCCACCTTGGTCGCGCCCAGGTCGTACTCATCTTGGCCGACCGCCGCTTGGAGCTGGGCCAGCGAAACGATCTCGTTGGAGCGGAAGCGAGCTTTCGCCCAGGTTGACTTCCCCGAAGCAATCGGGCCAACGAGAACCACCAGACTCGGTTCCGGAAACCCTGTGGCCCCCACTCCATCGGCTTGCGGGTCATTGAGGGCGGCGTTCAACGCTCTTCTCTGAAGAACGGCACGGCTAATGCCGCCGGAGCAACGGTCGCTCTCGTCCCGCGGTTGCGCACGACCGCCAATACGATGAGCGCCAGGGTGATCAGGTAGGGAAGCATGTTGAGGACCTGACCTGGGATATCCCACCCGCGGTCCTGGGCGATGAACGAGACCGAGATCAGGGCCCCGAACAGGGTGGCGCCGACGACGAGCCGCCAGGGTCGCCACATCGCAAAGATCACCACGGCCAGCGCGATCCAGCCGCGGCCGGCAACGACGTTAGGGGTCCAACCCGGGGTGAAGGCCAGCGACAAAGTGGCGCCGCCGACACCGGCGAGTGCGCCGCCGAGCACGGTATAGAAGGCCCGAATACCCATAACGGACACGCCAGTGGCGTCGCCCGCCGAGGGCTCTTCACCGATCGCGCGCAGGTTGACGCCGTGGCGGGTCCGGTTCAGCACGAACCACACAATGATGGGCAAAGCCACGTACCCGAAGTACACGAGAGGATCGTGTTCGAAGAACATGGGACCGATGTGCGGGATTTCGGATAACAACGGGATCGGCACTGCCTCGAAGGTGACCGGTGACGGGTTTCCGGTGACACTGCCGCCGAGGTGACCGGCCATGCCAACGCCTACGAGGAACAG
The DNA here is from genome assembly GCA_030066875.1 of Acidimicrobiia bacterium. Taxonomy (GTDB): domain Bacteria; phylum Actinomycetota; class Acidimicrobiia; order Spongiisociales; family UBA5794; genus JAAETI01. Next base: position 5,863 of record JASJAS010000087.1, read on the forward strand.
GGCGAGTCCGGAGAGCACCTGGTTGGCGCGGAAGACGACGGTTACCAGCATGAACAGGACGCCCATGGCGGCGCCGACGAGGATCGCGATCGCGAGCGCTTGGAAGGGCGTCGTCGCCCACTGCGCCGCGATTACCGCCGAGGCTGCCGCAATGGCGATGATGCCTTCCAGGCCGAGGTTGAGAACACCGGTGCGCTCGAGCAGGAGTTCGCCCATCCCGGCGTACACGATGACGGCTCCGGCATCGATGGCTGTGCTGATTATGTTCGTAAACGTGTTCACGCTGGTACCTCTTCACTGGCCGGAACGGCAGCTTGATCGGGCGGTGCCCGACCCTCCGATCTTTCGATCATCAGGCGGTACCGTGTCGCCACCTCGGCTACGCCGACAGACAACAGAATGAAGCCATAGATGGCGAGCACCATGTTCACCGTGATTCCCTGTGCCCCGGTCGACAACACGATGCCCGAGTGCAAGAGGAAGGACACGAAGAAACCGACAGCCAGCAGCGCGAGGAAGGATGCGCCGGCAAGGGCTGCGACCATGAAGCCCGAGATGCCGTACTGGTTCTCGAGAGTTCCGGACAAACGGTGCACCGAGCCCACCATCTGGATCATCCCCGACAGTCCAGCAACGGCGCCGCTGACGACAAGCACCGTGATGATGCGGCGTGCGACGGGGATGCCGGCGAAGGCCGCCGCCGACTTGTTGCCCCCGGTGAGGTCGACCTCGTAGCCCCAGATGGAGTTGCGGAAGATGAACATGAAGAGGAAGACCAAAGCGACGGGCACGAGGAACCCCGTGTGAAGCGTGATCGCCCCCGGGAATAGCGGTAGTTCCGCCGACATCCGCGGAGTGGCGCTCAACGTTCCGAGGTTGGGATCGCGCCACATGTCTGTTGACCACCAGATAACCCATTGCACCGCAACGAAGTTCAACAGCAAGGTTGTAACGACCTCGTTGATGTCCAAGTATGCCTTGGCCACGGCGGGGCCGAGTGCCCAGAGCCCCCCACAGATCGCCGCGGCAATCGCCATTAGGGGGATCGAGATGATCGCCGGACCGTCGTAGTGGAGGCCTACCAGCGCCGCTCCCCACGCTCCCATATAGAACTGGCCCGCAACGCCGATGTTCCACACCTTGGCCCGGAAGCCGATGGCAACGGCAACCGCGGCCATCAGAATCGGGGTGGCGATGAGCAGCGTGTCTTCGAACCCGATCTGGGTGGTGAACGTGGATCGCAGCGACTTGTCGGCAAGAGAGAACGGGTTCCGGCCGGCAATCCATAGGAGTATCCCGGTCAGTACCAACGCGGCCACGCCGCCTAGGAAGCGAATCAGGAATGCCCGCCTGGGGTCGATGTCGAGGCGTCTCCGCAGATGGAACTTCATGTGTTTGCCGCCTCGCGATGACCGCCCATGAGTAGGCCGATCTGGTCCCTGTCGTAATTGGCGCGATCCGATCTTCCGAGGATTTCTCCGTCGTACATCACGACGATGCGATCACTCATCGCCAGGACTTCATCGAGGTCATCGGAAATCAGGAGCACTCCTGTCCCACCGCGGCGACGTCGCTGTAGTGTCTGGCGGACCTCGACGGTTGCCTGGACATCGAGACCACGTGTGGGGTGTACGGCCAGCAGGAAGTCGTCACCAACCTTGGCCTCGCGTGTGGCAACAAGCCGTTGTTGGTTGCCACCCGAGAGCTGCGCCACAGGAGCATTGACCTCGCGCACTTGAACCCTGCCGTCCTCGATTACCTGCTTCGCATACTCACGGATCGCACCCCAGCGCAGCCAGCGCCGACTCGACAAATCGTCGGACAGGTATCGCCGGGTCACCGCGTTGCGAGTCGTAGAGGCTTCGCCTACCAGCGCATGCTCCATTCTGTCCTCCGGGATGTGACCGACTCCGTCCTGCCCGGGTATTGGAGGCTCGGTCGTCCCGCTGGCCGTAACTCGAACCGATCCCGACGTGCCCTCCCGGATGCCAACGATGATTTCGGCAAGTTCCGTCTGCCCGTTGCCGGACACGCCTGCGATCCCGACGATTTCGCCAGATCTGACCGTTAGGTCGACGCCGCGGAGGGCCGGCAAGCCACGGCTGGAGAGCGCGTGGAGATCACGAACCTCGAGGACTTGCTCGCCAACCTCGGCTGGTCCGATGTCTTCGATGTCGTCGAGCGACACATCCGAGCCGGTCATGAGCTGGGCCAACGAGTCCACGGTGGCATCCTGTGCCGGGATCGTCGCCATGTATTTCCCTGCACGGAGCACCGTGATCCGATCCGCGATCTCGAGCACTTCTTTCAGCTTGTGACTGATGAAGATGATTGTTCGACCACCATCGGCAAGCCTGCGGAGAACGGTGAACAGCTCCTCGGTCTCCTCATGCGTGAGCACAGCTGTCGGTTCGTCGAGAATCAACAACTTGGCGCCGCGGGCGAGCGTCCTCACGATTTCGACCCGCTGTTGTTCGCCGACCGACAACTCGAAGATCCTTGCCGATGGATCTACCGGCAGATGGAACTCTTCGATGATCTCCGCACTTCGTTCATTGAGGTCGGCCGTTGAGAACACACGTGGTGCTTGTTCCCAACCCATGAACAGGTTCTCCGAGACGGTCATTGTTGGCACGAGTTGAAAGTGCTGGTGCACCATTCCAACGCCCCCGTGGATGGCATCGGCCGGGGTCCGGAAGTGCACCGTTTCACCGCCGATGGTTACGACCCCGGAGTCGGCTCGATAGATGCCGGCGAGGACGTTCGTGAGCGTCGTCTTGCCGGCTCCGTTCTCGCCTAGTAGAGCATGGACCTCACCGGGGGCGAGGTCCATGCTCACGCTGTCGAGTGCCACCAACTGGTCGAAAGTCTTTGTCAGACCCTCGATCGTGACGAAGGGCGGCAGGCTGTCGGTATCAGCTGGCAACTAGAGGACTCCCGTCACCCCTTCGACCGACCAGTCCACGTCGTACATCTCGCGGACGGTCAGAGCTTCCCCAGCGGCAATACGTTCGTTGCCTTCGTTGTCGAAGAGAGGACCGTCGTAGACGCCAAACTCACCGGCCTTCAGCGCGGCGTACGCGGCATCGCCGGCGTCCTGTGCCTCCTGCGGGACGTTCTGGCCCCACGGGGTGATGTCGCACCCTTCACCCATCGCCAACTGATCCGGACCGTCTGGGCGGTTGGTCCACGTGCCGTCGATGGCTTTGCTTACCTGGTCGACGTAGTAGTCGTTCCAATCCAAAGCGATCGCATTGACGAAAGCGTTCGGCCCGAATTCGCGATTGTCCTTGTTCCAGATGCATGACCACACGCCGCGCTCTTCACAGATCTGGAGTGGCGTTGTGTCGTCCTGAACGTCGAAGATGACATCGGCGCCACCGTCGATCAGAGCGTTGGTTGCCTGGGTGGCTCCCGGCGGATCGAAGAACGAGAAGACCATGACGACTTGCAGCTCAACGTCTGGATTCACCGACCGCGCCCCAAGCAGGAAAGCGTTGGTGTCGTTGAAGACCGTCGCCGTGGGGAACGCTCCGACATAGCCGAGGCGGTTGCTCTCAGTGAGCAGACCGGCAGCAACACCCATGACATACGCCGGATCCCAGTGAGCGATGTAGTACTGGCGCACATTCGGGATGTCATAGACGTGGCCGTCACACTCCAAGAAGGTTACGTCGGGATGCCGATCCGCGACCGGATAAAGAAGGTCCGCATACTCGGAGCAAACCACGACCATGTTGTTGTTCTGCGCCAGGTTCTCGAATATCTGGGTTGCCTCAGCAGAGAGCGGCACGTTGTCAACCCAGTCCTCAGCTACAACATTCGGGATACGTTCGGGTAGGGAAAGCCGCCCAATATCGTGGGTCGTCGACCAACCGTTGTCATCCCGTGGACTGATGTAGGCAAAACCGACCCTAAACGGCTCGGCCGGTGCGGCCGTGGTCTCAGCAGCGGCTGCGGTAGTGGCTGCCGGCTCGTCATCGTCGCCGCAAGCCGCTAAGACTGTCGGTCCGAGGCCTAGTAGGGCAGCGCCCGCCGCGCCCTTCTTGACGAAGTCACGTCGGCTCCAATCGCTAGGTGTGAGTAGACGTTTCTGAGAACCGCGTGCTGGTTGAACGGAATCGGTCGCCATGCCCTTGCTCCTCCTCGCTGGTTACCCATGCACCGTCGGATGCGTTCGCCTGGCGGACCCAAGCTTGGCGCCGCCGCCGGTGCAGCCTTTTCTAGCGTTCGGTATTAGCAGTGTCAATTAGGGCGGGCGCCATCGATGCGCTACGACGGCAGCAGACCGGGGGCTGCATGTTCTTCGGGACGGCCGCTCTCAACACTGACCGGCCATCGCTTCCGAGATCCCTTGGACAGAATGTTGAGCAACTTGACTGCCTTCGGGTCATCAGCGAACGCGTCGGCCATCTCGAGCAGCTCGGCACGAACCATTTCGTCGATCAGCTGGGCCCCGTAGTCGGTTCGCACAACCGCAAGGCTCCGGTTGTCGAAACCACCGATGCCGCCAACTGAGATGTCGGCGTGCTCGGCGGAGAAGTCCGGGCACGTGGTACAGCCGAGCCGCGTGAAGGCGTGACACTCCTTGAGGGGGACTTCGAGGTAGTTCTCCTCGTTGATTCCTTCCCTGAGCTGCAACTGCAGCACACCCTTGATGTCCATCCTGGTGATATCCCGGCGCTCGAGCCCGTATCGATCGAGCAGCAATCCGTCGAGAAAGTCCTCGGAGAAGGTCTTGGAGCAGAGGAGTCCGATGTTGAGAGCAATTCGCTTACCGGCTTTGCGTACTCCGCGCTCCATCATTATCGGTGCGACCGAGGACTGACAGCCCATGCCGACGAGTGCGATCTTCTCGGCGCCCTCTTCGATGGCTTCGGCGTAAGCGGCGAGGTTCGATGAGTAGGTGTACCGCGAACCTGCCGCCCTGAGGACATCGTCGCGTGTCCAGGCAACACCGGGTCGGGCATTCCACTCGTCGTCGACGTAGCTGACCAACGCCGCGTCTATGTAGCCCCGCTCGAGGCAGTAGATGAGGAGAGCTGAGACGAACCCGCCGTCTTGGCCTTGTCGGGTGATGTTGGGATCCGTGGCGTTGAGTAGCAGCAAAGACTTGTAGATACCGGCCACTTCTTCGGGCGCATCCGGGTTGCGTTGCCGCCCATGAAGGTGGATGTCGGCCTGCGGCTCCCAGGCTCGAAACCGTGGGCAGGCTCGGGTACACAGCGTGCAGCCGCGTTCGCCGTGGGTGCAAGTCGAAGGATCGCTTTCGTGCCACGCGTCACGGTGTAGCGCCGGGTGCCACCCATCGTCGAGGGTGAGAACATTCTTCGGGCAGGCAACGATGCAACCGGAGCACCCGGTGCAGATTTCGGTGTCGACCACCTCTTCCCAGAGCTGCGACCAGTTCGCCTTCCATCGCTCCTTCTTCGGTGCTGCGGATGGCGGCGTTGGGGTTGTCGGGTTGTTCACACCGGCGCTTTCGTCATATCGCGACCGCTGTCTCAGAGATACAGCCGCCGGCGACGGCGGTATAGAGACCTTTGACCCTGTTTTACAACGTTTGCTGTTGTCGATCAAGGTAGAACCGGGTACGTTGTCTAGAGTTACCCGATATCGGGACGAAACCCCGAAAGGAGGTGTCCCGATGGCATCAAGCGTCATAACCCTCGAGGTGGAAGTACTTGACGGTGATTGCATCGAGGTGCCCTTCTTGGAGGTTGGAGCCAGGTTCTCCTACGCGACGATTGCCTCAACGTGGAGTACCGCGAGCGCCGACTGCGGCGGGCGCGCCCGATTCCGTGATGAGCATGCCGAACCGCCGGTTGACGTCACGTTCTTTGTCAAAGACGAGAACTGCGGCACGTTTCCCGTCGAGGACGGTGCCTGCTACGTACTCGAGACATAGAGCATCGCAGGCCCTCGGCTAGAGCAGCTAGCCGGCGCGATATTCCGATCGCACCCCACTATTTGATACGATCAACGTCGCGATGGCCTGTTCTATCAAGACCGGGGCCCCAGCGGGGAGGTGCGGCCGATGGCCGAACTGAACAAGGATGACCTGGCGAAGTCGATCGGGCGCGGAATCCGCAGGGTCCGCCAGGAGAGGGGCTTGACCCTCAAGGAATTCGGCGATCAGACCGGCCTCTCGGGTCCGTTTCTCAGCCAGCTCGAGAACGGGCGGGCGATGCCGAGCATCGTCACGCTGCATCGTGCGGCCGAGGTGCTCGGCACAACTGCGCAAGCGCTGCTTGCAGGAGATGACGCTGAGCCGGTGAGTGTGGTTAGAGCCGGGGAGGGTAGGACGTTCGACTTCGGCGACGGCGGTGCTTCGGTGCGATTCGTGATGCGTGCCAGCCACCGGATGGAAGTCACCGAGACGGTCGCCCAACCGGGCTTCGAGCAGTCGGAGTTCATGGAGCACGTTGGCGATGACATGATCTATGTCTTGCGTGGCGAGGTCGAGGTCGAAATCCGCGATCAGAAGACGGAGAGGTTGAGCGCCGGCGACGCCATCGGGTACCCCTCAACGATTCCTCACCGTTGGCGGGTGGTTAGCGACGAGCCAGCCGAGTTTCTGTTTGTCAGCGCCCCGGCCACTTTCTAACGGACCAGCCCAGCGCCTCGGTCAGAATCCATCCGCGAATGCATCGATTACCTCGCGGTAGTTACCCATCAGGGGGTACATGATCGGGCAGCTCACTCCGGCGTCGACGTATTCGCGTACCTTGCGCCTGCAGTCCTCTGCCGTGCCGACGGCCATGATGTCATGCACTACCTCGTCGGGAATCACCGGTGCGGCTCGCTCGTAATCCTCTTCTGTAGCCGGCCAGCCCATGAGCGCCTTTGCCTCGTCGGCGATCTCTTCGCTGACTCCGCTGGCCTTCATGATGTGGGGCTCGGTGGCAAAGTAATAGGCCGCCAACTTCTTGCCTTCGTGAAGTGCCGCCGCGGGGTCTGCGTCCGACAACGAGACGACTATCAGCTCCGGTAGGTCTATGTCTTCGATCGTACGACCGGAGCGTTGAGCGCCCTTCTCCACGAGGTTGATCGCCCTGCGGATGTAGTCGACGGAGACGCCGTAGTTGAGGCAAACGCCATCGCAGATCTCGCCGGCCAGCTCGAGCATCTTGGGACCGGTAGCACCCAGGTAGATCGGGATGTCTCGCGGCGAGGTGTCACCCCAGACAACGTCGAGGCTCACCTGGTCGAGGTGCACAAACTCACCCTCGTATGTCACTTCCTCCATGGTGAAGAGTTGTCGAATGGCTTCGATGTTCTCGCGCATCGCAGTGAGAGGTTTGCGGAGATCCACGCCGACACGGCCGGCAATCGGTTGCCACCAGGCACCCAGCCCGAGCATGACGCGTCCCCGACCGTCGATCTTGCCGCCTAGTTCCCACATCGTGCTCCAGGTGGCGGCGATGACTGCCGGGTTCCGGGTCCAAATCGGGAGTACGCCGGACGCCACCTTGAGGCGACTCGTGTGCGTGATTAGAGCACTCATGGCAACGATGCAGTCTCGGGCGAGGCGATTGTCGCCTACCCAGGCTTCGCTGAAGCCGCGATCTTCCATGTAGCTGGCGAGTTCGAGTTCCTCCCGCAGATCGATCTTGTCTTGCATATAGATCGCCATACGCTGTGTCACTGGACGCCTCCTCGTGCGGTCTTGCAGCGGGACTTGGCAGCGCCTCCCGACGGTACCGTTTCCTCCTGCCGGACGGGTATCTGTCGTCTCCAATCGCTTCTCGAAGAGTACACGTTCTGACTTGGCAATACCAATGGGTGTTTGATAGCATCAAGGTAGCGGAAGCCCGAACACACTGGTTCGGGTATGGAGTATCGAGTCGAGGAGCCGGTTCATGCGTAGTTTCATGGGACGAGATATCGTTTCTCTCAAGGGCGTCGAGCGGTCGGAGTACATGCATGTCTTCGAGGTTTGTGAGCGCCTCGCTCCCTATGCCAGAGACCGCCGCAATGCCGACATCCTCTCGGACAAGACCCTCGTCACAGCCTTCTATCAGCCCAGCACCCGAACCCGGCTGTCTATGGAGGGCGCAATGCATCGTCTCGGTGGCCATGTCACGGGGTTTGCCGATGCCAAGATGACGCGAGCGGGCGACTTCTATCAAGAGACCATCAAAGACACCATCCACATGCTGGAGTACTACGGCGATGTGATTGCGATGCGGCACTATCAGACCGGTGCCGTCGCCGAGGCCGCTCATTGGTCGAGCGTCCCGCTGCTGAATTGCGGAGACGGCTGGGGTGAACACCCAACTCAGGGCTTCAGCGACCTCTATACCGTGTGGCAAGAGCGCGGTCACCTCGACGGTCTCCACTTCGTGCTGGTGGGCGACATGCGAATGCGGACGATGCACTCGATGAGTTATGCCATGGCGCAATTCGACATAAAGGCGTCGTACATCTCTCCGCCCGAAATGGCCCTCACCGATGACTTCAAAGAGGAGTTGGACGAGATCAATCTCCAGTACGAGGAAGTCGAACACATCGACGAAGTGATCGCCAAGGCAGACATGATCTACATGGAACCTGTCGTGCAGCCGGACTACACCAAGGCCCGTGACGAACGCGGCGATGATGTCGGTCTCACCCCCGACAACTACCGAGTTACGCGGGAGCTCATGCGGAAAGCGAAGACCGATTGCATGGTGTTCCATTCACTGCCCCGGATGGATGAACTCGACCCGGGTGTCGATGCCACCCGGCACGCCTGGTACTGGCGCGAGGCGTTCAACGCAGTTGTGACGAAGATGGCGCTGCTGGCGCTGGTGCTCGGGAAGATGGAGTAAGCAATCTGGCCTGCCGAGGGATGCGATGAAGATACTGACGCTCAACTGCGGTAGCTCATCGGTCAAATACGGCTTGTGGGAGATGCCGGGCGAGCAGCCGCTCGCCCAAGGTCTCATCGAAAGGGTGGGTCTTGCCGACGGCATCATCACTCACACGGTGACCGGTCGCGACCCGGTGCGGAGAGACCGGAACTTTCCCACCCATGGCCACGCCATCGAAGCAGTCTTCGAGTTCTTAACGGACGAATCCCACGGAGTTGTCGGCGATGTCGGAGAGATCGACGCCGCGGCACACCGGGTGGTTCACGGTGGCGAGCAATACACGCACAGTGTGCTCATCGACGACGACGTCATCACCGCAATCGAAGACAACGCGCTGCTGGCGCCGTTGCACAACCCGAACAACCTGGCCGGCATTCACCACGCTATGACGATCATGCCGGACAAGCCGCACACAGCTAGTTGGGACACGGCCTTCTCGGCAGCATTCATGCCGGACCGAGCAACGATGTACGCCATTCCGTACGAGTACTACGAACGCTTTGGCATCCGCCGTTTTGGATATCAGGGTTTGTCGCACCTTTACGTGACCAGGAGAGCGGCGGCATTGATGGGTGAGCCGAGTTCCGACGTCAACATCGTGTCGCTTCACATCGGGAACGGTTCGACGGTTACCGCCGTAGCCGGAGGGATGCCGGTTGATCAAAGTCTGGGCTTCTCAACGTGTGGCGAAGGGCTGGTCATGGGGACACGCTGTGGGGACCTCGATCCCACCATCCCGCTGTTTCTCATGAAGCACGCCGGACTGTCGGCAGACGAGGCCGAAGACATCCTCTATCGAAAAAGCGGCGTCCTCGGACTGTCAGGCCGCTTTGTTGATCGGCGCGAAATCATCGATGCCGCCACCGCCGGGGATACACGTGCTGAGTTGGCACTCGAGGTCGAGTGCTACCGGATCCGGAAGTACATAGGCTCCTATTCCGCCGCGATGGGTGGCATCGACGCCGTCGTATTCACCGCAGGGGTGGGTGAGAACTCAGCCGTTCACCGCGCCAAGGCCTGCGAGGGTCTCGAGTTTCTCGGCATCGAAATCGACGATGACAAGAACCGCGCTGCGTTTGGCCGCACCGCTGAGGCTGAGATCAGCACGGCTGACTCTCGAGTGAAGGTGTTCGTCATACCGACGGATGAGGAGCTCGTGATGGCAGTGGATGCGGAGGCGATTATCGAGGATCGTTACGACATCCCGACAAGATTCAGGTATACGTTTGAGGAGTCCGGGTTCGTCCCGACCTATCTACGAATGGGGTGATCTCATGTCAACCCGAGCAATAGGAGTGCCAAGGGACGAGGTCAATTGCGAGGGGAGATAAGACATGTTGATCACCAACGCCACAGTGATTACTTGGGGAAAGCCGAATGAGATCCTCGAGGACCACGCCGTACTCATCGCCGATGGCAGGATCTCGGAACTAGGTCCAACGGCCGACCTACTCGCACGGCATCCCAACTCGGAGCGGATCGATGCGCAGGGCCAGTTCGTGATGCCGGGCAACATCAACACCCACGGGCATTTCTACGGTGCGTTCGCCCGTGGGATTTCCACGCCGGGCGCGCAGCCGTTCAATCTGCCAACGATCCTGCAGAAGCTCTGGTGGCCCTTCGATCGAGCACTCAACGAGGAGGACACCCGTTACTCGACCCTTGTTGGTTTGATCGATGCGATCAAGAACGGAACGACGACTCTGTTTGACCACCAGTCGTCACCGAACTTCATCGACGGTTCGTTGGATCTGATTGCCGAGGAGGTGGATCGGGCTGGAATGCGCTCGATTCTGTGTTTCGAGGTGACGGACCGTGACGGCGAGGAGAGGGCCAACGCCGGCATCGCCGAGAACGTCCGCTTCTACAACCGCTGCGCCAGCTCGGATGTCGCCGGGGGTCGGGTTGCTGCCAACATCGGCGCCCACGCCTGTATGAGCATCACGGAGGAGTCGTTCGCCAAGATGCGCGAGGCCACGCCGAGTGATGCCGGGTTCCACATCCACGTTGCCGAACACGAATACGACGAGTACCGCAGCATGGAGATGACCGGGACCAGATCAGTGGACAGGCTTCTCAACCACGAGATGCTGAACGACAAGACCATCGTCGCGCATGCGGTTCACCTCGATGCTGGTGAGGTCGAGCTTCTGGTCGAAACCGGGGCCAACGTCAGCCATCAGCCGCGATCCAACATGAACACGGGCACGGGAATCGCCGAGTTGGAGTCGTACTCTCGGGCTGGGGTCAGCACGTGCATCGGCACAGACGGCCTGGGAAACGCCATGTGGAAGGAATGGGAGATCGCCTGCCTCGTGCCAAAGGTCAAGCATCGCGACTCCCGGCGTATGGGCCCCGACCAGGTCATCGAGTCTGGAGTGTATGGGGCCGCAGCGTTGGCGTCGCGCTACTACCCGGCGGCAGTCGGTGTCATCGAACCCGGCGCCTACGCCGACCTGATCTTCGTCGACTATCACCCGACGACGCCGATGACGACAGACAACCTGGCCGGTCACATCATCTTCGGGTTCGACGAATCGATGGTGACGACGACGATCGTCAACGGTGAGGTGCTGATGCGGGATCGCCAGCTGCTCACCTTGGACGAGGAGGAGATCACTGCCAAGAGCCGTGAATTGGCCGCGGACTTTTGGAAACGCTACGAGGAATTGGTACCCCCCGACCCGGTGCTGGGCTGAGCCGCGGCGAGACACGCCCGGTCGCAACTTGCAGGCACGGCAGATAGTCAGGAGATGCACATGAAGAACCGGCCCGATCTACTCGAGGTTATGAGGCGAACCCAAACCGGAGAGTATTGCTCCAACAAGGACTGGGACACCAAGCGGATTCCGAAGGCCGTCAGAGCCGTTCTCAAGAGTCATGACCTGGCGAATGCGTGCGACCAGGACAATCCGGTCAACTCGGATCCTGAACTGGCAGACCGCTTCTTTGTCGCCGCCAAGGAGCTTGCCCTCGAGTTGGGTTATCTGTGTAGCGACACCGAGAGGATTGTGAAAGTCTCTGAGGACGAACTCGACAACGCACTCAAAGCGGCGCCGTCTGAGATCTTCATGGGCGAAGGCAAGGACGGTCGCTGGATGCGCTCCCGCACGCCCGGTGACCCTTATCCGATCATGGTCTGCTCTTCGCTGGCGATCACGATGTCGGAGGACGTGTATCCCAAGGTCACCGAGGCGATTGCTCGCGAGCCCGAGGTCGACATCCTCGGTGGAGGTTCGCTGATCACCCTGCGGGGGATGGAGGTCTTGTCGGGCACTCCACTGGAGACGATGCTCGGCTATGAGCAAAGCGTCCTCCATCGCGAAATCAGAAGGCGGGCAGGCCGACCCGGGATGCCGGGCAACGGCGTCTACTCGGCCGTGACCGAGTACGGCCAATTCGGCGGATACGGATCTCCTGGGGGATTCACTCCGCAGGACCTGGCGTTGGTGCTGTTCCCGTCCGAGATGAAGATCGACTACCGGTCGTTGCACAAGGTCGTGCACATGCACAACTTCGGCGGCCTGATGCGGTGCGATGCCTATGGCATGGTCGGCGGCATGGCCGGCCCGCCGGAGGGCGCGGTGTTGACAAGCGTCGCGTGTGCCCTCCTGTCATACGCCGTGCTGGGGAACGATGTCGGCGGTGGGCAGATCTACGACGTTCGCTATCTGGCCAATGTCAACCGCGAGGGTCTGTGGGCGGCAGGCATGACCCAGCAAGCAATGACGCAGAACACTCATCTGCTGACGCACGGGATCGCCAATTCGGTTTCGGGGCCCGGCACCGAACAGTTGCTCTACGAGATTGCCGCTGGGGTCTCGACAATTGCCTCCAGTGGAGCATCGCTGACGACCGGACCTCGGTCCGCCGGCGGCAAGTTGACGGACCACATCACTCCGCTCGAGTGTCGGTTCGTCGCCGAAGTCGGCCATGCCGCTTCCGGTGTGGCACCTGCCGAGGTGAACGAGATCGTCAAGGCGTTGCTCCCCAAGTATGAGGATTCCATCAAGGAACCCGACCTCGGCCGGCCGGTCCAAGCGCTCTACGACATGGACACCATGACGCCCATTCCCGAGTGGCAAGAGACCTATCAAAGGGTGAAGCAGGAGGTCATCGAGCTCGGCATTCCGATGGACAGCTTCTGAGGTTTGGTCGTATGCCCGATCGAGAGGAACGGTGAAGCAATGACAGAAGGCACTGAGTCGCTACTAGTCAAGAACATCGACGTTCTCGTCACAATGGACGAGGAGCGGCGCGTTCTCGAGAACGCTTGGATGCTGGTACAAGACAACACGATCCATTCCATGGGGGAGGGCGCCGACCCTGTTCCGGAGGCGGAGCGCACACTCGACGCGCGAGGGCGCATCGTCATTCCCGGTCTGATCAACACCCACCACCACTTCTTCCAGACCCTGCTGCGGGCGGTGCCTTCGTTCCAGGACAAGTCGCTGTGGTATTGGCTGCTCGAGCTGTATCGGCCGATGGGAAGCCTCACCGACGAGATGAACGATGTGAGTACGCGGTTGGCGCTCGCCGAGCTCGTGCTGTCAGGGTGTACAACGGCCCAGGATCACTCCTATGTCTATGTCAACGACATGTCCTTCGAGACCCAGATCCAAGCGGCCCTGGAGATGGGAGTGCGTTTCCATCTCAGCCGCGGGAGCATCACGCTGGGCAAGAGGGACGGCAGCATCGCCGAAGACGACATCCTCGAGGACGAAGAAGAGGTTCTGGCCCATTGCGAACGTCTTGTCAAAGGGTTCCACGACGCGTCACCCGGCGCAATGACCCGAGTCGATCTAGCGCCGGTGTCTCTCTTTTCCAACAGCACCTGGCTGCTGCAGGAGACCGCCGTCTTGGGTCGCAAGCTGGGCGTGGGTTTGCATACCCACTGCTATGAATCGCAGGAGGAAGAGGACTACAGCCTCGAGGTGTACGGGACCCGGCCCGTCAAGTTCGCCGCCGACAATGGATGGTCCGGACCCGACGTCTGGTTCGCCCATGCGGTTCGCCACAACGCGGACGAGGTTGCCCACATGGGCAAGACCGGAACCGGTGTTGCCCATTGCCCGAGCTCGAATATGCGATTGTCTTCGGGCATCGCTCCGGTCAAGGAGTATCTCGAACACGGCGTACGTGTCGGGCTCGGTTGTGACGGCAGTGCAAGCAATGACAGCTCGCATCTGCTTGCCGAGGCCCGCACCGCAATGTTGCTGCAGCGGGTCAAGCACGACGCCGATGCGCTGAGCGCGACACAAGCCCTCGAGTTGGGAACGCTGGGTGGCGCCAAAGTCCTCGGGCGGGATGACATCGGAACACTCTCCCCGGGCAAGGCCGCCGACTTCGTTGGCTACGACCTCAATCAGTTGGGTTTCGCCGGAGCGCTACACGACCCCGTGGCTGCCCTGGTCTTCTGCCAGCCGAGCCGGGTCGACTTCTCCGTCATAAACGGCAAGGTCGTGGTTGACGACGGGAAGATCCTTGGCCTCGACATGGAGGCGTTGGTCGAGAAACACAATCGACTGGCCGCAGAGTGCGTTGCGAGAACTGAGGAGCGCTTCGGCCACGACATGTCGACGAAAGTGTGGAAGCGAGCCTGGGCGCAGTAGTCAGCGCATCGCGCCCGGCTACTTCTCCGGCATAGGCCTGACTCAGTCCGTTGGGTGCGGGCTGCTCCTGGAGGCCGCCTTGGCCAGCTCAACGAAACGGCGGACTGAGGGGCTGTCGGAGGCCGAGTGCCAGGCGACGGCAACTGCGGCGGGATCGGCGTCGACCAGGGGCACGAAGGTGATGCCGGGTCGCGCCTGGGTCTCACCGACGGAGCGGGTCGTTATTCCTAGCTCGCCGGTTATCGACACGAGATCGAGGAGTTCCCCGATTCCGCTCGCAGTCCTCCGATAGGTCGCTTGGGATCCGTCCGGCCGGGGGTTCATGATCCACCAATCTCTTTCCGGCTTCCCGAGCCCGGCCGGTGCGATCAACGGATACGGCGCGATGTCCTCGACCGTCAGCTCGGTGCGACCTGCGAGAGGATGGTCTTCAACCATGATCACAACCCGCGGATCAACGCGGAGGCGGCTGATCATCAGGTCGTCATGGGACGGGAACCTGCCCTCCTGCGGGAGCCGCAGGAATGCGACGTCGACATGCCCGCGGCGGAGCGCGGCACCAAACTCACCCCAGCCCAGCATCACCAAGTTGATGTCCGCGGTCGGCCACGCCTTCTTGCAGGCAGCAAGGATCGGCCTCTCCAGGTACATCCCGCTCGTGTAGGTCCCCACACGCAGCACAGTCTCCGCAGTCTCTTTGACCCGGTGAATCGCCGCGTCTAGTTGTTCGAGAATCAACCGCACGTCGGTCAGGAACGACTCGCCGGCAGGCGTCAGTTCGACGCGTCGGCTGGTCCTCACGAGCAGAGGTGTGTCGAGTTCCGTTTCCAGAGCGCGGATCTGAGAGCTGAGCACCGGCTGGCTGACACCGACGGCTTTGGCAGCACGCGTGAAGTGGAGTGTTTCGGCCACGGCCACGAAGTACTCAAGCTGGCGAATCCTCACGGGGGCAGCTCCGCTGTCGATTGATAGTCAAACTATATCGAAGCAGAGGCAGCAGAACTTGGACAGCTTGCAGAACCTGAGGTACTACTGGTTTGTCGGCCAACGGTGGGCCGCATGCTGGCGTGCGCAACCAGCGAGACCGGCGGGGTGGCGCATCGCGCCCTGACAGCGATTGGGCGATCACGAAAGGAGCGGAGGGTGATCCTCTTCAAAGACTGCAGGTTCCTGATCACGAAGGCGTCGTTCGATGGTGTTGTCGAGAAGGGCTGGGTGCTGGTCGACGGGCCGCTGATCAAAGCGGTGGGAACCGCCGACGACCTGGACCAAGAGTTGGTTGACGGCGCCGACGTCGTTGACTGTTCCAACAAGCTGGTCATGCCCGGGATGATCGACAGCCACAATCACCTGGCAAATTACCCGTTCAACCTCCTGCCCGGCATAGATCCCGATAGCTTGAATTTCAACGGGATTTCCGAGTGTCTGCAGAAGTTGATTTGGCCCGCCTATATCTGGGCCACCGACGAGAGCACCTACGACCTCACCCTGCTTTCCATGATGAACGTCATCGCCCGCGGGACCACCACCGTCACGTCGGCCTTCCCGTTCCCCGATGGTGGGTACCGAGCCGGGGTCACGTCGAAGATGCGGTTGATCCTGCACCCGCAGGTAGTCAGCAACGTCACGCTCGGCGATGGCTTCGACGATGAGGGCTATCTCGCCAAGACCGAAGAGGTCATCCAGAACTATCACAATGCGGAGGACGGGCGGATCCAGGTCGCCGTGCACCCTCACGCCACGTACAGCTGCTCCGAGCGCTTGCTGCTGGGCTGTATGGAGTTGGCGGAGCAGTACGACGTTGGTTTCGCAACGCACCTGCTCGAGAGTATCCCGGATCGGTATCTGTCTGACACCCAGTTCGCCTCGTATGGCGGCATGGTCGGGTATCTCGAGAAGAAGGACCTGCTGCAGCCCCGGTCGCTGTTCTTCCACTGCGATCAGGTCAATCGCGCTGAGGCGGAGATCTTTGCC
>JASJAS010000088.1 GCA_030066875.1 Acidimicrobiia bacterium
CCATCAGGAACGCCTTGGGCTCACGGACGATGGCGCGACCCATGGCAACCCGCTGCCGCTGACCGCCGGAGAGTGCCTTCGGCTTGCGCTCGAGGAACTCGGTGATCTCGAGAACCTCAGCGGCTTCTTTGACACGACGGTCGATGTCACCCTTGTCCATCTTGCGCAGCTTGAGCCCGAACGCCATGTTGTCGTACACCGACATGTGCGGATACAACGCATAGTTCTGGAACACCATGGCGATGTCGCGGTCCTTGGGCTGTACATCGTTGACCAAGGTCTCGCCGATGTACATCTCCCCCTCGCTGATCTCCTCGAGACCGGCGATCATGCGCAGAACCGTTGACTTGCCACAGCCGGATGGTCCGACGAGTACGAGGAACTCGCCGTCCTGGATGGTGAGGTTCACGTCGCCAACGGCACGTGTCCCGTCGGGGTAGATCTTCCCCAGACCCGTCATGTTGATACTTGCCATTGCCCCTCTCCTGTCGGTGGCTTTGATCGGACTCCATACTAAGTCCTCGCACCGGGAAATACCAATCAGATTGCCAGGTGGAAAAGGGACCATTGACACCATCGACGGGTCGGTGATCGCGATATGGTCGAGGCGATGACTGCCCGATTCTTCGATTGCCATACCCATCTGTTTCCGGCGGATCGAATGGGCGGACTGATGCGGTGGATGCATCGCGCCATCCTCGACTTCAACGTGTCGACCGACATCACCGCCGATCAAGCGGTGCTGGACCTGCGAGCTGCCGGAGCAGAGCGCTGGGCAAACTTGCTGTTCCCCATCTCCCCCGGCGAGGCCGCTGGCCTGCATGTCTGGGGGCGCGAGTTGGCGGAGCGGGTTCCCGAAATCACTCCGTTCGGCGGAGTCCATATCGACGATGCCGACCCACTAGGGGTGGTCCAGCAAGCGGTTGAGGACTACGGGATGGCGGGGCTCAAGTTCCATCCCATGGTGCAACGCTTCAACCCGTGGGACACTGGGCTGGAAACGGTCCTTGGCTACCTCAACGAACACAGTCTGCCGATCTACGTCCACACCGGCTACGACGAGTGGTATGGGCACGACTTCGATCGAGCAGGCATGGAAACCATGCTCGCCACCTATCCGGAAATGCCGGTCGTCGTCCCCCACATCGGTTTTCCCGATCTGAAATGGGGCTTCTCGCTGGCCGATCGCTTCCCGCAGGTGTGGCTCGATCTGACCAATGTCCCCGGGTCGTTCGAGTGGATGGGCACACCCGATGACCTGCTCATCACATTCCATGACGGCCTCGAGCGGCATCGCGAACGTACGCTGATGGGCACCGACTACCCGGCGGGCATGGGCAGTCTCGATGACATACTCACTCAGTTCCGTTCGGTCGGCATCGACGACGGCCTGCTCGAGCATGTCATGGTGAAGAGCACCGCAGCCTTCTTCGACAGGTTCGGTAGACCACGGCCTTGATTCGACACACCACCGGCGTGGAACCCAACCGCCGTTACAGTGACCGTCATGGTCGACGCAAACCCTTTGCGAGCGGTGGTCCTCGGCGGGATCGCCTGGAACACCATGGTCTACGTTGACGAGTTCCCCGAACCCAAGCCGGGCACTTTCTTCAGTCGGGGCTACCACGAGACGGTCGGCTCCAGCGGCGCCGGCAAGGCGATGAACCTCCGGCACCTCGGTGCGGATGTCACTCTTTGGGGTCTATTGGGCGACGACGAGCCGGGCCGGCGGGCTCGAGCCTTTCTCAAGACCCGGAACATCGAGCTGATCACGGAAACCGATCCCACCGGAACGCCCCGCCACGTCAATCTCATGGATCGCGATGGCGAACGTATTTCGATCTTCGCCAACGGCGGAGCAACCGAGTTCGATGTTGATGCGGGACTGATCGAACCTCAGCTGCGCACTGCCGATCTGGTGACCGTCACGATCTTCAACTATTGCCGCCGGTGGTTGCCGGTTGTGCGAGAGGCAGGCAAGCCAATCTGGGTCGACATCCATGACTACGACGGCTCAAACCCATACCACGATGAGTTCATCGAGGCGGCCGACTTCCTTTTCATGAGCTCGCTCATCCTGCCTACGTGGAGAGCCTTCCTCGAGGAGAGGATCAACGCGGGAACCACCGTCGCGGTGTGCACCCACGGCTCCGCCGGAGCCTCCGGGTTGACAGCAGAGGCCGGTTGGGTCGACATTCCGGCCGTTCCGGTGACCGACATGGTCGATACCAACGGTGCCGGCGACGCCTTCTTTGCGGGATTTGCGACGGAGTGGCTGACCTCGGCCGATCTGGCCGGATCCTTGTCACGCGGCGCCGACCTGGCCGCGGCCGCACTTCAATCGCCCGAACTAGCCCCACTCCAGTGACTCTGCAGCAGCCCGAGCACATAGCTCCAAGCGTTGTCGAAGTAAGCCAGATAATCGTCCCAATCCGCACCTTCGAGGAAGCCCGTATGGACAAGACGGACTCTGGTGCCGTTCGCGGATTCCGAGAACGTGAGCACCACCCACGTGTTGGCCGAGCGTAGAGGCAGATGGGGCGGCGCATTCCACGTGAATGCGAGCAGCTCCCCCGGCACATATGACAGCACCCGACAGCCTTCCGAACCGCGCTCTCCCTCTGGCGGATCGAGGCTGAACAGTATCTCATAGGGGCCGCCGATGCGGAGATCGATGTTGCTTGCGGCCGGACCCCACCAGGCGGCGATGCCTTCGTTCGAAGCCCAAGCCGCCCACACCTCGGCAGGCGGAGCAGCGACCACGGTTTCCTTGATCATCGACCGCACCGCCGGTCCTGAACCGGCGATGGTGGATACGTCGAGCACTTCTTCCTCCCGGACGGCGGGCGTATCCACCCTACGCGACCGGTCCGACAGTTGGCCAGAGCTCGACAACGTGTCAACTGTGGGTTGACATCAAGGAATGTCAACCTATAGTTGACAGTATGGATAGCGCCTCGATCAGGAACGCATATCAAGAAGGCCGCTATGACGCGGCCCTCTCCCTGCTAGAGACGGCCCTCGGCCACACTCGCTTCCGCCCATTGGCCAGGTACCGTCTCAACCGGTTTCTGTCCCTCACCTGCTTTCAGAGCAACCGCTATGCGCAGGCAGGCGCGTTGCCGTTGCGTGACCCGCTCACCAAGCTGATGCGCAGCTTTCCCAGCTTGCCGTACCAAGTCGATTGGCCGGCCGCCGACCAGATCGCCCTGCCGTTCCTCCAAGAGCTTCCTTGGCAGCTCCCCCAGGTTGCAGTCGAGGTCGACGGGACAAAGGTGGTCGCCACCATCGACACTGGCGGCGACCTGTTCTCCATCCCGTGGGATCTGGCCGCAACGCTGCGGATCGAACCCGTGGCCACAGCCGGCGGACGCTTTGCGGGTGGCCAAGGCGCCACGGTCGGCTGGGCGCGTTTGGGGCGACTCGGGCTCGGCGGCATCGCGCTTCGGGAGGTGCCCATTTCGCTCAACTCTTTCAGCCATCCTGTCGTCGGGACAGGCCTGTTGCGACAGTTCAATGCGACATTGGACTACCCGGGGAGCCGGCTCGTTCTGACTCGTCCCGGCGGTGCGTCTTTGCCGGGTGAGCGCTTCCCATTCCTGCTCGTCCACACCCACCTGCTCATCGCGTGTGGTGCACTCAACGGAGTCGGGCCCATGCATTTCCTCGTCGATTCGGGTCTGGAGGCGGATAACGGAGCCGCCTTTGCCGCCCCCGACCACACCCTGCGTCGAGCCGGCATCCCGCTCCCCGCGAGCCAGACGACGGAAGGCTTCTCGGGTGTAGGACGCACCCGCCTCGACATCGGCTTCTTCGACATCGACACCCTGTCGTTGGGGGGCACGACCCGCCACAGACTGACAGGAATGACGGGGGTCTTCCCGAAGCAGCTCGCTGCAAAGACCGTCGCCGGGTTCCCGCTGGATGGTTTGGTGAGCCACAACTTCCTTCGTCACTACCGCTGGACCCTCGACTTCACTGCAATGGAGATGAGTCTGGAGGGAGCGAGCCAGGGCTCCTAGAGTGACCGAATGGCCAGGGACGAAGAACTCCGCCAGAAGCTCCTCGAGGCGCTGGATCGCGGGGGACGAGATCCCCTGGAGATACTCGATGACTTGGAGACGCTGGAAGCCTTCGCCGATGATTATGCCCGAGCTCGCGTCGCCGATGCCCGGGCCGCCGGGGCGTCTTGGTCAGACATCGCCGAGAAGCTGGGCGTGACCCGACAGGCTGCTCACAAACGCTTCGGTACCAAGAAGCCGCGGCAGAAGGCCTTGGAGTTGCGACTGGTGTTCGACAGGAAGAAGCAATGAGAGTAACCGTCTGTGAGCTGAGCAATGAGCGTGGACACTTCGGCGACCAGTGGACGGAGCTAGTCGCTCACTGCCGTCGCGAGAAGACCGAGTTGTTGCTACTCCCCGAGATGCCGTTCTCCCCCTGGTTGGCCAAACGCCACGAGTCTGATCAAAAGGCGTGGCTCTCGGCGGTCGTCGAGCACGAGAGCTGGCGGAGCACCTTGGTCGATCTGGCGCCCACGACGGTGGTCGGCACCCAGCCCATCGTCGATGAAGGGGCTCGTTTCAATGAAGGCTTTGTATGGTCCGCAGTAGGTGGCTACCGGCCCGGTCATCGCAAGTCCTACCTGCCAAACGAGGAAGGATTCTGGGAGGCCAACTGGTATCAGGCCGGGCCCAAGGAGTTCACGGCGGTTGACGTCGAAGAGACGACGCTCGGGTTCCTGATCTGCACCGAGATGTGGTTCACCGAGCACGCCCGCAGCTACGCCCGGGCAGGCGTGTCGATCCTGGCGGCACCAAGGGCAACCGGAGCATCTTCCACAGAGAAGTGGATCGCCGGAGGTCGGGCCGCGGCCGTGATGGCAGGAGCCTTTTGCCTGTCATCCAACCGTGGTGGTCTCGATGCAGCGGGGTTCGACTGGGGCGGGCACGGCTGGATCATCGAACCCGAGGAGGGTGATGTCCTCGGCACAACATCTAGCGCCAAGCCGTTCTTGACCATCGATATCGATCTCGACGTCGCAGTCAGGGCCAAGCAGACCTACCCGCGATATATCTCCGAGTAGCCGGGGCCTCTAGCCTGGGTCTGTCGATGCAATCGAGTGGCCACGGAGGCTCTGATGACTGCGAAACGACTCGTCCCGCTGGCGATCCTGATGGCGCTGTTGCTGTCGGCGTGTGCCGCCGGCGCCAACCCCAACGTGGATGTGGCTTCACCAGACGGTGATCTCGCCGGCTTCTGGCTCGGGCTGTGGCAAGGGCTGATCGCCCCTATCACGTTCATCATCTCGTTGTTCTCCGACACGGTGAACGTCTACGAGGTCCACAACAACGGGAACTGGTACGACTTTGGCTTTGTTTTCGGGATCTCGATGTCGTTCGGCGGTTCGGGACGCGGCTCGAAGTGGAAGTAGCCGAGGCTCTCTTCACGTTCTTGCGGACATAGCTCCCGCATAACGAAGCTATGTCCGCCGGAACGGAGAAGGCAGGCGTCCCTAGATGACCGGGGTGTCCCGGCCCATGTCCGAGAACAGGGTGAACTCGGGAAGATAGGTGAGGTCGACACGGCCCACCGAGCCCTGGCGGTGTTTGGCGATGGCTACCTCGGCGATGCCCTTGGTTTCGATCGCCTCGGGGTTGTAGTACTCGTGCCGGTAGATGAACAGCACGACGTCCGCATCTTGTTCGATCGCTCCACTTTCGCGTAGATCCCCCAACCGAGGTCGCTTGTCCTCGCGCTGCTCCAGCGAGCGGTTGAGCTGCGACACTCCAATGACCGGCACTTCGAGCTCGCGGGCCAGGCTCTTCAAGCTGCGGCTGATGATGGCAATCTCCTGCTGGCGATTCTCGCCACCGGTGCCGTGCATCAGCTGCAGGTAGTCGACGACCACCAAGCCAAGACCCTGCCGTCGCTTCAAGCGTCGGCATTTGGCGCGGATCTCCGTCACCGTCAGACCCGCCGAATCGTCGACAAAGATCGGCTTCTTGTACAGCACATTGGCGGCCGTCGACAGCTTCGAGAAGTCGGCTTCGGTGAGGCGTCCCGTGCGTAGCCGCTGCGAGTCGATTCGGCCCTGCGAGCACAGCATCCGGGCCACCACTTCTTCCCGACTCATCTCCAGCGTGAAGAAGGCCACGGGATCTCCATGGACGGCAATGCTCTGCGCGATGTTTAGCGCCAGCGATGTCTTCCCCATACCGGGCCGGGCCGCAATGATGATCAGATTCGTCGGATGTAGCCCCGTGAGCTTGCGATCGAGATCACGCAAACCCGTCGAGAGACCCGTCACCTCGGCACCGTGGCGGTGCAGCTCCTCGGCGCGCTCGATCGCCGGTCCGAGGAGCGGGTCGATCGAGGCCAGCCCCTCTCCGACCCTTCTCTCGGAAACCGCGTAGACGGATTGCTCCGCCCGGTCCAGCACCTCGGTGATCTCCTGGTCGACCTCGGTGGCGATCTTTCCGATGTCGCCGCCGACTCGCATCAAGCGTCGCCGTAGTGCGTGCTCCTCGACGATCGCGGCGTAATGCTCGACGTTGGAGGTTGCCGGGACGGCGTCGATCAGCTCCGTGAGGTATCCAAGGCCACCCACCCTGTCGAGCATTTCACTGCGCCGCAGCCCTTCGGCGACGGTCACGGCATCGATCGGCTCGTTCTTGTTGAACAGAGTGAGCACCGCATCGAAGATCGCTTGGTGAGCCGGCCGATAGAAATCATCCGGCTGCAGCTTCTCCAGCGCGATATTCGCAGCATCGCTGTCCAGTAACACAGCACCGAGCACCGACTCTTCGGCCTCGATGCTGTTGGGAGGAACGCGTAGGGAATCGGTCCTGGGATCGTCGATTCCCAATGCCATGGTTCGCCTTCTCTCCCTGTTGTCTGCCTATGCCGGTATCACGTCGAGGGTGACGGTGAACTCCACGTCCTCGTGGGGATGCATCGTCACCTCGTGAAGCCCGATCTCCTTGATGGGTTGTGGGATGTCGATGATTGCACTGGGTACATCGACTCCACTGAACTTCTTGACCGCCTCGGCGATGTCGTGAGTGCCCACCGACCCGAACAGCTTGCCCTCGTCGCCGGAGCGGGCGGCGATGACAACCCGCGAGCCGACGAGACTCCTCGCCAGCTCCTCGGCTTCGATCTTCGCTCTCGCCTCGGCCTCGATCCGTTGCTGGCGGAGCTTCTCCGCCTGCTTAATCGCGCCCGATGTTGCTTTCATTGCCAGCCGCTTGGGCAGCAGATAGTTGCGGGCGTATCCGTTGGACACCTCGACGATGTCACCCTTGCCGCCCAAGTCGGCCACATCCTTGAGAAGTATTACGTCCATTAGCCCCTCTGCGAGATGTAGGGCAGCAGCGCCATTTCCCGAGCGTTCTTGACGGCAGTCGCCAGCTCACGCTGATGCTTTGGACAGGCACCGGTCACCCTGCGGGCCCGGATCTTGCCACGGTCGGACATGTACTTGCGGAGCACCGCAACGTCCTTGTAGTCGATGTACTCGGTCTTGTCCTTGCAGAATTGACAGACCTTGGGACGGCGGCGAGCGTCAGCCGCCGTTGGGCGACGCCGCTTCTTGCGTGAAGTTGGGGGCATGTTGTCTTTGTCCTCCTGGGGGAAGTTTGTGGAGCTCTAGAAAGGGGCCTCATCCGGCCCATAGTCGTCTCGGGCGACGGGTGCCGGAGGCACCGAACCTCCGCCGCCCTGGTTGGCGGCCCAGTCCCCGCCACCGCTGCGCGGGGTGCGGGTGACCGCTGCGGTTGCCCACCGAACTGACGGCCCGATGTCGTCGATGCGAACTTCGATGACCGAGCGCTTCTCGCCCTCCTGGGTCTCCCATGACCGCTGTTCGAGACGCCCGGTAACGATGATGCGCATGCCTTTCTGCAGCGATTCGGCGACGTTTTCGGCCATGTCTCGCCAGCAGGTTCCACCGAAGAAACTGGTCTCTTCCTGCCACTCCTGATTGCGGTCCTGATAGCGGCGGCTTACAGCAAAGCGGACTCGCGCCAAGGCGACTCCGGACGGGGTGAACCGAAGCTCGGGATCGTCTACGAGATTGCCGACGAGGGTCACACTGTTGTTGCTCATTACGTATCTCTCTTCTCTCTGCTCACTTCGCAGTGTGCCGTGCGGCTGTGACACATTTCGACACTATTTGGGTCCGACCCTCGTGATCTTGTGGCGCACGACGGCATCGTGCAGACCTAGCGCCCGGTCGAGGGTTTCGACCATCTCGATTCCGGAATCAAACTGGACAACCGAGTAGAAGCCCTCATGCAAATGGTCGATCTCATAGGCAAAACGGCGCTTACCCCAGAAATCGGTGTCTGTGACGCTTCCGGAAGAAGCAATCACACCCTCAACCTCGCCGACCAGAGTCCGTACATCCGTCTCGGTCAGTTCGGGGCGATGAATCATCATCAGCTCATACGAACGCAATATCTCACCTCCTGTGGACGAACGTGCCGGCTCCAAGGAGCCGGCGCGCAAGGCCCCCGGGCGGTCCGGGAGCAGGGGTTGTGCGAGGGGCGAGTGTAACCGCCCGGGCGCCGGTAATCCAGACCGGGAAAAACGGAGCGGCAAGAGTCAGTCTCGACGAGGCCCGGCGGCAGCTGTCGGGCCCTTCCTCACGACCGAACGAGGTACGTAGGCGGTTATCTGCGCAACCTTGCCGGTTCGTGAGAAGACCGAACGACTGGTCTCAAGACCTAGGCGGAGCCCTCCGATCTTCTTCCGCGTAGTGTCTGCGTAGAGAATCTCCACCGCCGGCTCCTCCGATGTGAGCACGACCAGGACCGGGACTTGGCAGAGGGTGATACCCAGCGATCCTCCCGGGAGTTCGATGACCTGGCGCTCGCCGGCCAAGTCGATCACAGGCCACTGCTCTCGGGTCTCGACAAACTCACTGGTCCTCAGCAGCACTGGATCGAATACGATCTCACCGTTTTCTACTCGGATGCCTCCCTCGAGCAGCCGGGTCAGCAACTCCTCCTTGGCTTCACCGGTCATGCCGGGTTGCTTTGCACCGGCGTGGGCGGGAGTGTGGGAATACGGGTCGGTGGGAAAGGCGCCGTACTCGATCGCGGTCTTGTTGAAACCCAAGCCAGAACGCACCCTCCAGTACGCATCGCTGAGTCGGGCTACGACCTCGGAGGAGGCACCGGCCATCTTGGCCTCGACTACGGCATTCTGGACGGCCACGAGCAGTTTTCCGACCATATGCCAGAAGATCGAGCCGATACCCTCGTAGCTGTACATCGTGCCCGATCTACCGGTGAACGAATGATGCCGAAAGACCGTCTCGTATGCCTCGAGGACAGCTGCTCGATTCTCCGCGACGAGTACTTTCCACTTGGAATCATCGCAAAGGCTTGTGAGGGCAGCCTCCAGATCGCCGGCCATCGTGAACTCGCTGTTGAACCGGTACCGGCCGTCATCGTCGACGACAACAACTGACGAATCGCCCGCCTCGATCAAGGACGCCAGCAGCGGATTGTCAATAACGTCCTCGGGCGCGACGACGTTCTTGTCCAGGAACGAAGGAAGATGTCGAGCCGGATAGAGCGTGAAACTCCGCTGGTCCGAGCGATACATTGCGCTCGAGAACAGCGCTTCCAACACATCGGCCTGCTCCTCCGGAGTCAGCAGGCCCGCGCCGAGTACCGCTACTTGGCCTTCGAGCATCTCATACATGTGCTCGACTGATGCCGACTGTTCGTGGAATCGAACCAGGTTGTAGGAGTGGTAGAGACCGTCGCTACGACGGTTGCTCACGATGGTCTTGTCGATCTGCGGCATCGCAGCTGAGCAGAGGTCGGCGATGGCTTCGAGACGAACCGGAATGGAGCCAGAGAAGCCTGCGTCATAGACCCGGGACCGATACGTCGCGAACGCTGCACCCAGCTGGTCAACGACCTGACGACGATGGGAATCATCACTGCTAGCAGCAGCATCGGCGTTCCCGCGAAACACGGCTGTGACAGCAGCAAGCCACTCCGCCACCTCGGTCGACATGAGGACCTCGCTCGATTCACATTCTCGAGTGAGTTTCGCCAGCGTGTCGAGGTAGCGTCGCAGGTGATAGAGAGTCACCATGGACAACCCGTATCCCACTAGGGCGTTGTTGCCGTCGTTCCACTCCGGCCGCTGGGTGTTCATCCAGATGCCGCCCGTTGGAACGTAGTTCGACAGCTTGGAGAGCGCTGGCACCAGCAACTTCTCCAGCAGGGATGCCAGGTGGACAGTGCCGTCTTGGCCACGCAGCAGCCTGCCGTCGGCTCCAACCGTGGCGACGCGCTCCTCCGTCCGTTTGGCCGCGTCCAAATCGTAATGAATGGTGTTCCGTGGGTCGCTCACCATCTGCTCGTAGGGAGCGATCCGGTATGGAACATCGGCGTACGAGAACCATGCTTTGTCCAGCATTCGTGCAAGGGCACCCGGCAGGAACCGATTCGTGGCCTCCACGAGGCGCAGCAAGTACACGATCTGGTGATCACCCCAGTAGCCGATGTTGCTCCACGGGTCGTCGGGGTCCGGGACCTCCCAATCGATGCCATCCTGGGTGAGCCGATACGGGTTGAACCCATCCGGGGTCGACGCGTTCACGAAAACCGCGACCATGCTCGTGAGGTACTCAGGGAAGCTCAGAGCAAGCGCTTCCCAGTTCTGAAAGATGTCTCGCCAATTGCCTTGGTAGCAGATGGCCATCCGGCCCTCATCATCCCGAACCCGAATCGCGAAGTCGTTCCACGGACGGCTTGGATCGCCGTGCCTGCGCGAGAACCCGAGGGGGAGATACGCAAGCACGAGACGCATGAGCTGGGAATCGTTGATGGCTTCGACCTCCCTGAGAAGACCGGTGCGGTCAACGACTTCGGGGAGCGCGGCAAGGAATGGGCTGTGGAGTTCGGCAACCTCTCGGTTGTGGGTATCTAGGTAGTCGATGAGGTCGCGTTTGCGGATCTCGGTGAAGATGCCTCCACGCATTGAGTTGAACGTCACGTTGGTGAAGTGATGGGCACTGGCAGTCCGATCGCCGGTGCGCTGTAGCGCGTCGCTGCGAGCCATCAATGCGACCAGCGCATCGGTGCCGGCGCGTACGGACTCCGCTACGGGGACGGCCGGATCCGAGCTCGAGCCGAGAAAGCGGCGCAGGGCAACTACCTGCCTCTGATCGTTCTCGACGTCGGCGGCGATGGTCCAAGACGTCTCCTGGCCGGCATCGAGTTCGAGGCTGCCGGAAAGCAGGTAGGCGCCAGGCTGCCCGGTGAGTAGTCGCGCCGGCAGCACGGGTCGTCCGCTGCGGAATGCTTCCACCATGTCTCGGTTTGTCCCGACGAGGGCTTCCTCGAAGCCGGCGGACCACGCCACGCTGGCGAGCAGAGCCTCGGCCGGTTCGGGTCGATCACTGACAAGCGCCTCGAGGGTGTATACGCCGAGGCGAGTGACCGGATCGATGATCTCGCTGCGCATGTAGGCGTGGGTGAGGATGCTCTTCTCCTGGTAGAGCGGAGGATCGAGGCCAGGCGGCAGGATGTCTAGCAGTCCGTCCAGAACGTCGAGGGTGGCGCTTCGATCGCTTGCGTTCACAATCGTGCTGGTTCTTATGAAGCCGAAACGATCGCTGTGCGACCACCGGTAGCGGAACACCAGACCGAGCTCGTCGTGGGTCTCCTCAAAGATGATCTTGTCCCCCACGACGGACTTGAAGAGGTTCCGCTTCCCTCGGTTTGGGACAGAGTCGCGAAAGGGCTCCCACAGACTATTCCTGCCTGCCTCGACGGATCGGATGATGGTGATCGGTCCGGTCAGTCCATTCGCACGATGCAGGCGGTCTTCGGTCTCGTAAGCAAACAGCGCCGAAGCTGGGGTCCTCCGGCCAGCTGTGAGGCCGCCGCGGCTGGAGACAAACATCCAATGATCGGAGCCGCTCACGATGCTCATCAAGAACGCCCCAAGGCGGTCGACCTCGGGGATCACGTAGAAACCCTCGCCACCGATCTCGACGAAACCTTCCGACATCTCGGTCTTCCGGCTAGCCATCCGCTACCCGCAGTGCGCTCTCGGCAGCGAAAGGTGCGCCATGACCGGGCACGATGACCGATGCCACCTCCAGCACCCGGTCGCGATTGGGTTGAAGAAGCTCCGGCAATGTTGCCCGCGGGTCGTTCGGGGAGGCGCTGTTCCACCACAGGTGGGTGAAGGCGTACACTTCATCCTCGCTACGAACCACGGTGGTGATGTCTTGAGGTGTGTGCCCCGGCGTTTCCATCAAAGCGATGTGAGGAGAGATCTCGACGCCCTCGGCGGGACGGGTAGTCCAGTTGTCACCCTCGTATGTGGCCCAATGATCGTGCACCCGGATATGGGGAAACAGGGCGATGTTCATAGTGTGGTCGGGATGATGGTGCGAGATGATCACGTCGGTCACGGCCTCCGGGCGAACGCCAAGCCGGCTCAGAGGGTCCAGTATGACGGACCGGTCCGGGACCATGCCGGGGTCGATAACCACAACAGATTCGCCATCGCGGACCAGGCTCACCGTCCCGGCGACTCGATCACCGGCGTAGCCCTCAAAGAGGATGTCTACCTGTGCCATCTCGACTCCTAGCTCACTCCGACGTCCAGCACCTGCAGATCCGCGGGCATTGTCCCCGCAGCCATTTCGAGCGCGTAGCGATAGCTGCCTTCCGGGAAGTATGTCGGACACGGGCTGGAATCGCATGGCTCCATGGCGAACCCATCCACGTACCTGCCTCCGTCGTCGAAGAATGCAATGTCGAGTGGAATCACGGTGTTCTTCATCCAGAACCCGGTTGACGTTTCGGACTCGAAGAGAAAGAGCATTCCGTCGAGATCGACGAGATCCTCGACGAACATCAGTCCGTTGCGGCGGAGTTGTGGCGTATCGGCAACCGCAACGAGGAGCTGCCGGCCGTCCAGCGAGACGATGGTGGTCGCCACCCCGACGAGCTGATCCGGAACTGCCGGCGCTTGAGGCGGCGGATCAGTCGTGGACGTTGTCGTCGTTGTACTACTCGAGGTAACAGCAGTTGTCGTTGGCAGTCGACTAGTCGATGAGGCGGGAGCAGTCGGCTCAGGATCTGACGAGGCGCTGCAACCCACAGCCGCAACAACAACGACAGCCAGAACGAGAGCTCTCATTGCGGCAGTATGTCGCGCACCCCGAGATGCGTTCACGACCGAGGCGGGCCGGAGGTATTGCGGACAACCAGGTTGGGTGGAACAACCACATGCCGTGCGCTCTTGCGGTCCCCATCCAGCCGCTCCAAGACGAGGTGAACGGCCTCCCGCCCGAGATCCGCCCGGGGCTGACCGATGGTGGTTAGCGAAATCCGGGGCAGCCCCGCCAGGGCAAGATTGTCGTAACCAACAAGAGAGATGTCGCCAGGGATGTCGAGGCCGGCTGCATCGATTACCTCCATGGCACCCAGGGCGGCAAAGTCGTTCGGGGCGAAGACCGCAGTAGGGAGGTTCCCGCTATCGAGGATCTCCTGCATCGCCTTGGCGCCGCCGCTCTCTGTGAAGGCGCCTTTGACGAGCCGGGGTTCGAGACCGTGGCGGCGCATCGCCTTCTCGTAGCCGCTGCGGCGCCGCGGCGACCCGGCGGCGGAGCCTGCATGAATGTGCACGATCTCGCTGTGGCCGAGCGACACGAGATGCTCCACCGCTTCCTGAGCGCCCGCTGAGTCGTCGACACCGACCGAATCGAGGTCCTTGGAACGCGTGTGGCGTCCGAGCAGTGCCACAGGGAGCGACGATGCAACCCTCTCGATCTTCGGCACCTTCATCATCGAACCCAGCATGATCAAGCCGTCGACCCGGAGTTCCAGCATCGTCTCGACCGCACCCCGCTCCCGTTTCGGGTTCAAGAATCCCGACGAGAGCATGGCCCGGTAACCGCGCTCGAAAGCCGCTTCTTCAATACCGTCGGCAACGTCGGCAAAGAAGGGGTTGTGTAGATCGGAGAGAACCACACCGATCACTCCGGTGCGGCGCCGTACCAGACTGCGCGCAACCGCATTCGGTCGGTAGCCGAGCTCGGCTGCGGCCTGCAGAACCGCCTCTCTGCTGGCATCGCTGACCCGCTCCGGTTCACGCATCACCAGTGATACGAGGGACTTGGAGACACCGGCCCGCTCGGCGACGTCCAAAATCGTGGGCTGTTTCACAGAAAGCTCCTCCGTTACGGCATATTACCAACGAGGTCTTGGAACGTTCCATGCTTGCTGGTTAATCTTGCGGCATGGATTCGGCCCAGCCCCAAGCGGTCCGGTGGGGAGTGCTCGGCACCGCGCTGATCGCCCGCGAGCATGTCATT
Organism: Acidimicrobiia bacterium; assembly: GCA_030066875.1. Lineage (GTDB taxonomy): Bacteria > Actinomycetota > Acidimicrobiia > Spongiisociales > UBA5794 > JAAETI01. The sequence goes on from JASJAS010000088.1 coordinate 14,360, forward strand.
CCGGCGCTGCACAATGCCCGACGCTGTGAACTGGATGCAATCGCCTCCCGTTCCCACCCAATGGCGGAGACTATTGCCGCTGAGTTCGACATCCCGCGCGCATTTGGTTCGTACGAGGAGATGCTGGCCGACCCCGACATCGACGCCGTGTACGTGCCCCTGCCCAACGACCTCCATGCTCCTTGGACCATTCGCGCCCTCGGTGCTCGCAAGCACGTGCTGTGCGAGAAACCGCTCACGCTGACGACGGGCGAGGCGGAGGCGGTGGCGGCTGCCTCCGCTGAGCACGGCGTTCTCGTGATGGAAGCCTTCATGTATCGCTTCCATCCTGCCTGGGACACCGTGCGCCAACTGCTCGCCGACGACGCGATCGGGCGGATCATCGACGTCTCCATTTGGTTCGGGTTTCGCTCTACCCGTCCCGACGACTACCGCCACACACTGTCCACCGGTGGCGGGGCCCTCTACGACGTCGGGTGCTACGCGGTGGACGCCTGCCGCACCTTGCTCGGTCCCGATCCGAATGACGTGCTGGCGACAGCCCGCATCGGCCCCGCGTCCGGCGTTGATATGACCTTTAGCGCCATCCTCGACTACGGCGACGCCACAGCGAGCTTCACATGCTCGATGGAGCAAGAACCGCAGCACACGATTGTCATCCACGGCACCGGCGGATGGATCTCGATCGCTGATCCCTTCAACTGTCCTCGGGACCATGCCACCACGGTGACCATCGGTCGCGGCGGCAACCACCATCCCCATGCCACCAAGGTCGACACGTTGCAGATGGCGGTTGCCGATCAATACGGATTGCAGGCGACCGCATTCGCCGACGCAGTCCTCGGAGGGACTCCGGCACCGCTTCCCATCGAAGATTCAATCGCCAACGTGCGTCTGTTGGAGCGCTTGTTCACCGCGGCTGGGTTGGAGCTGCCGGCCTAGTCGGCCGGCAACCAGCTTCGTTCACCCAGGCAGCGGACGGTGATTCATCGAGTTAGTGGAGCAACGGTTGGCAACGTCATTGCGTCCTTGTCCCAGTTGCCGTCGATCCATCGGTACTCCGGCTGGAAGAACGGCGGGATAGCGCGTTCCTCGTTCTGCGGAGTGCCCGCCAGGTAATTGAGGAAGTACATGTGAGATCCCGGCGAGGCGGCACTGCTGTGATAACCCTGCGTGACCATGACAACATCGCGGTCACGGACCGCGAAGGTCTCGTCCCAATCGGAGTCAACCCGGTAATTGCGGTGCATCCCCCAACCGTCGGCCGGGTCGAAGCGGAAGTAGTAGGTCTCTTCGAGGTACGGGGAGCCTTCCCAGCCGTCATGGCAATGCGGCGGCCACCCCGACCACATGCCCCGGGGCACGTACACCTCATAGAGAATCAGCTTCTCCGCCGGCAGCGGATGAGCCAGGATGTGGTTGACCTGACGGGTGGCACCTCCCCCGCCACGGACCTCACTCTTCATCTCGTGAGGCTCGAACAACCGCACCGGGTATCTGCCCGTGGCCGGGGCGCCGCCGATCGCGAACTCGGCACCACCGGCCGAGTTGATCTCGGCGATCGATCCCGGCGGTAGATAGAGGACGGGTGCCATATCGGCGAAGACATTCCCCCGGCCCAGGTCATATACCTTGTCGGCAACGCTGGCCGTGAAAGCGCCCGCCTGGGGAACAATGGCCACCTCGCGGTCTGCCGTCTCCACTGTTGTGCTCTGACCGGCCCCGAGGACGATGACCGCAAAGTCGAGCACGCTCCAGCCGGCGATCTCAGGGGTGACCCGAAGCACGGTTCCGGGCCCGGATTTCGAGGACTGTTGGTGCTGGGCCATTGCTAAGGACCTCCATACGTCACTGGGATACCTCCCGATTGGGAATCGGAGCGTTGCCCGCACCCACAATCGCCTGGTCGTAGTCGACGATGGAGCCGGTCATGACCCCAGATTCGTCGGAGGCGAGGAAGGCAATGGCAGCGGCGATCTCATCGGTCTTGATCAACTGGCCCGACGGCATACCCGCCTCGGCTTCTTCGAGCCAGTCCTCCCCGTCGCTGTGGAATCGGCGCTGGATGACGTCTTCGGCGGGGGTGTCCATCCAGCCGGGGTTGATGCAGTTGACCCGGATGCCATCCCATGCCACCGAATAAGCAATGTTCTTGGTCATCGCAACGAGGGCGGCCTTCGTCACCGAGTATGGGAGCAGGTTCGGTGGTCCGCCGTAGGAGGCGTTCGAGCCCACGTTGACGATGGTCCCCCCTCTCCCTTCGCGGCGCATGATCTCGATCACGCCCTGCGCGAGCAGGAATGGGGCACGGACGTTGACATCGAACATGTTGTCCCATAGATCAATCGACGTATCGGCGATCGTGCCGCGCAGTGTGAGAGCCGCCGAATTGACGAGGATATCGATTCGGCCGAAATGTTCGTCTGCCGCGATGACGAGGTTGCGACAGCTGTCGGCATCGTTGAGCTCAACGGGAACGAAGATCGCAGCAGCGCCCATGTCTTCAAGCGCGGCCACCACCGCCGAGCCGCGCTCTCGATTTCGACCACAGATGACAAAGCCCGCAGCCCCTTCGGCGGCCAGGCGGCGAGCCACAGCCTCGCCGACGCCCTGGGTGCTCCCAGTGATCAGCGCCACCTTGCCTTCGAACCGACTCATCACCCTCCTAATGACGGCTCTTCCCCATTATATGACACACTCGTTGGAACGTTCCAACGACCTCCCCCCTCTCGTTCTTGCGTAGATTCGGGGCCTATATGGCCGCCGAGATACGCAAGAACAGTGAGGCCGGAGGTCAGCTCGGTCATCTAGAGACACTGTGCTCCTTTCTCCCGGATCGACGACCCGGGAGTCACGGCAACCTGGAAGCGACCTCGTACGCCGCCGCAGTGCTCACAAGCGCCGGATGGCAGGTGTCGCAGCCGGACTTCGATTGCATCGATTGGCGCACCGAGGGCGGCCGGCTACAGGTGGCCGGAGTTGAAGTTCCAATCACTCCGAGTCCCTACGGACTTGGAGTCGACACCACCGGCCCGGTGCGCGTCATCAGCGATCCCGCCGATCTCGATCGCCCCGAGCTCCATGACGCCATCGTCGTACTCACGGGCTCGCTGGCGAAAGAACCGCTCACCCCCAAGAGGTTTCCGTTCTACGGCTCCGAGGAACACACCCGCATCATCAACGCCATCGAAGAAGTTCGGCCTGCTGCCGTTCTGGCGATCACGGGCAAGTACCCGGCGCTGTGCGGGGCGCTCGACCCGTACCCGTTGATCGAGGACGGGGACTTCACCATCGCGACGGCGAACGTCCGGCCTGCAGACGCGAAGCCGCTCCTGAGCGCCGACGGGCGCCCGGCCGATCTGGAGATCCGGTCGGAACGGTGGTCCACCCGGGCTCGCAACGTGATCGCAACACGAGGTCCACAGGCTCCGAGAGTCACCGTGATGGCCCATATCGACACCAAGCCGGGCACACCCGGCGCCGTCGACAACGCTGCCGGTGTAGTGGTCTTGTTTCTCGTCGCCGAGCGGCTTGCCGGGCTCGATCTTCCCATCGGTGTCGAACTGGTGGCGATCAACGGCGAAGACCACTACGCCGCACCTGGGGAGCTTGACTGGCTGGCGGCCAACCGAGGACGTCTCGACGACATCGCGCTACTGCTCAACATCGACGGTGCCGGGTATCGAGGTGGCCGATCTGCCTTCTCGACCTACAACCTCGAGCCGCTTCTCGAAGGACATGTCGCAACGACCTTCGCCAACCGACCGAGTCTGGTGCCGGGGCCGGAGTTCTACCAGAGCGACCACGCCATCTTCGCAATGCGAGGCCGGCCGGCGATGGCGATCACCACCGAACTGGTCGACGAGATGCTGGAGACACTATTCCACGCCCCCACCGACACGCCGGAACAGGTTGATCCATCACTGCTGGTCGACATCGCCGACGGCATCAGCGGCTTGATCATGGGATGGCCGTTGCACGACTGAGCTTCACAACTGCCGTCCCAAGGCACCTCCGTTCTTGCGGACGTCGGGGGCCCATGAGGCCGCTGAAGTCCGCAAGAACAGGGAGCTGGGGAAAGGCTCTTGAACGGGAGGACGGCAGGTGGAACGATGATGTTGAACCGGGAGGCGACCCGTGCCGGACGATCAAGTGACGATCGACCCCGAGTTCCGACCGTCCCCGCCCATAATCAGTCGAACGTTCTGGTTGCGGCTCGCGGCGGTGGCGGTTGCAGCAGTCTCAATGGGCTTGTTGCTCCGATCACCGACATCGGGTGACCCCTCAGCGACGCCCGTTCCCGAGTCGACGACCGCTCCGACGGGCCAGATAGTGTCGACGACCGCTCCGACAACGACAACAACAACGACAACCGAAGCCGTGGTTGAGTCGGAATCGGTTGGGAGGATTGGACTAACCGTGCCGTTGGACGAGGCGGTCCCGGGGTTCAAGGACACCATCACGCTGGCGATGTCTGGTGGGGGGTGGGGAGGGCAGGATGTCGACATTCTTCGCTGGCGATCGTTCCACTCGGCTCCGCGCCTGATCCTGTCATCGCCTTCCAATTCCTCCGGGGACGGAGAATGGTTCGGCGGTTTGGATGCGGCCGGCAGCCGGATCGTCCTTCACGATGAATACGGTGTTGTGACCGTGCGGCGGGTCACTTCTGCGGGCAACGATTTGATTTGGGGGGAACCAACAGGAGAGGCCGTCGGTTTGCGAGCTCTCAGTTCCGCCTGGCACGACACCGAGCCGGGCCGCTTGGCATGGGTGAGCTGTGCTCGGGGACAGGACGGCCCGGCAACCGTCTTCACGCTCGACGTCGCAGATCGCTCCGCCGAGACCGTTTTGGTGACTTCGGTGCCGGACGTGTGCAACGGCTTCCCCGTATGGATAGACCGATGGGGTGACTGGGGTTTCGCACTCGGAGGGGATGGAGTCCGGATGGAGGAAGACGACTTGGAGGAGGGCTACGAGTGGACAACGCTGCTCGACTCCCACGGAGTAGAACTCGCTCTTTTTGACGACCGCCCTAGCGAAGTCAACCTGGTCGCTGCCGGTCCCGCCGGCACGGTATGGAACGAAGAACCGGTACCAAACCAACCGGTGTCGTTCCTTCTGTCGCTGGACGGTCAACGGAGGGATCCCGTGCCGGGCCTCACCGCAACCGAATGGGTCGACGAGGCTCGCTGGTCTCCCGATGGTTCTCGGATCGCTCTAGCGAAGTTGAGCGTGGTTCACCCCTGGATCCGAATCGCCGACACAGCAACCGGCGAGACCCTGTTCGAAATCGAAGAAGCCAACTCGGTCGTATGGCAACCACACTGGTCGAGCGAAGGCCGCTTCCTCCTTTACGCGCGTGCCTCCCAAGGCTCGTCTGAGACCTCTCTGGTGGTGTATGACACCGCTGCCGCGGCGAGCGTCGCCGAGGTTTCCTTCCCTGCAGGCCGCTCTTTGGAGGAGATCCGTTTGGCTGCGCCGGCCGAGGAACTCACTCCGATGGAGTGGAGTATCGCCTTGGATGACTCAGGTCCCGGGACCCATACGGTGTTCATGATTCTGGATGTTGGAGCTCTGCTGATTGACGAGGTTTCACGCTTGGGCGGGAGACTCATGTGGGACCAAGTAGTTGTCGACCTGTGCGGCGTCAGCATCCGGGGAGTCGACCTTGGCTCCCTCCACATCGGTGACATCTACCAAACCAGCGAAGGGTGCGGTGCCAATCCCACCGCCATGCAGGACGCTTTCGACGAGTTCGGCTTGCCGGGCACAGCTTGCTTGACGTTCCGCTTCGATGACCAAGACCACGATTACTGCGCGCCGCTGTCGGTTGAGCCGGCTCTACCGTGACCAGACCCTCGGCCACTGGTTCAATGTGCTGTTGGTGCCGACCGCCCCACCTCACGGGATCCGGTCCGGCGCTCGCCTTGTAGCACGCGTTCGCTCGGGCCGGACGCAGGCCCCTACTCCTCCGGTAGCGCCGGCACCTTCTCGAACGGCTGCCCCATCGCTTCGGGACCGACGGCGTCGTAGCCGCCGTCCACCGCCAGATCGGCGCCGGTGATGAACGACGCCCGATCCGATGCCAAGAACACAACAGCATCCCCGCATTCCTCGGGGTGCACCATCCGCCCCATTGGCTGGAACTCGGCAGCAAACAAGTCTGCCCGTTCCCGGCTGCCGTAGCGACGCTCGATGTTTCGGCTCCACGTCCAGCCCAACGTGATGTGGTTTACCCGGATGTTGTCCGTTGCCAGTGCCTGCGACATGTTCCTTGTTAGGCCGAGCAATGCCGACTTCGTCGTCGGGTAGACGATCCGGTTTGGCTGCGACTGTTTGCCGGAGATCGATCCGACGATTATCACGGCCCCTCCGCCGCGCTCCCGCATGTGAGGTACCGCCTTCTGGATCAGCATCGCGCCACCTATGACGTTGGTGTCGAAGGAACGTCTCCAGTTCTCCCGGGTCGTTTCCAACATCCCGCAGTCGAAGATGGCTGCCGCTGATACCACTATGTCTATGCCGCCGAACCTCTCGAGGGCGGTCGCAACCATCGTGTCGAGGTCATCATCATTGGTGATGTCGGTGCGGACGAACACTCCCGACTCCCCCAATGGTGCAACCACTTCTGCACCGATTTCTTCGTTGCGGCCCCCCATGACGACCTCGGCGCCCGCCTCGACCAGCCTGGCACCGATGGCGGCGCCGACTAGCGAGCCGGCGCCGGTCAACAGCGCAACCTTGCCGTCGAGGTCAGACCCCGACACGTTGGTGCTTCTTCTCGGCTTCGAGACCGGCACGCGCCACCCGAACCTGCTCACGGTCGCTGACCTCGGGGATCCCCACCTCCCACCAGGCACCGCCCTCTGTCCAGGTGTACTGGTCGATTTCGATCACGAGCACATAGCTACGGTCGGCTTCCTTTGCACGAGCAAACGCCGCGGGCAGATCTTCCAATCTCTCGACCTTTTCCACCAACGCCCCCATCGCCTCGGCGTGCTTCACGAAGTCGACATGGAAGTACCGCTCGTGCTTGGTGGTGCGGAGCAGATTGTTGAACTCCTCGCCACCGGTGTTCACTTGAAGCCGGTTGATGACCGCAAAGCCGCCGTTGTCGCAAACCATGAAGATGACCTTGTGGCCGGTCATAACCGTGGAGTAGATGTCTGAGTTCATCATGAGGTACGAGCCGTCACCCACCCAGGCGATGACGTCGCTGTCGGGTTTGGCCATCTTGGCGCCCCAGCCGCCGCAGATCTCGTACCCCATGGTTGAGTAGCCGTACTCAGAATCGAACGAACCAACCGACTTGGAGCGCCACCCCATCACTAGCTCCCCAGGCAGGCCACCGGCCGCCGAAAGGCAGTAGTCGTCGTCATCGCAGATCTCGTTGACGACCTGAATAACCTCAGCGTACGCCGGAGGGCCGTCGTGCTCCCGCCCTTTCCACGAGTCGAGATACTCGTGCCATTCGGCGATACGATTTTGGGCGAACGTGAGCCATCCCGAGGGTGCCCTGTAGTCGGCGATGGCCGCGTCGAGCGCTGCGATGGCGACCTTGGCATCGGCGATCAGCGGCACCGACATCTGCTTGTGGGCATCCCAACCCGCTGTGTTGATGGCGACGAACTTGGTGTCCGGGTTCTTGAAGACCGACCACGATCCGGTGGTGAAGTCCTGCAATCGTGTTCCCACAGCGAGGACAACATCGGCATCCTCGGCAACGGCGTTGGCAGCCGTTGAACCGGTGACCCCGATGGGACCCGCATAGTTGGGATGGTCATGCAGCAGCGCCGCCTTGCCGGCAACCGTTTCGACAACGGGGATCCCCCGCTTTTCCGCAAACGCGGTGACGTCGGCTACTGCATCGGAGTAATGGACCCCGCCACCGGCGATGATGACCGGCTTCTCTGCCTTGCTGAGCAGCTCGGCGGCCTTGGCGACGTCTCGCGGGTCGGGCCCGGGACGCCGGATGTAGTGCACTTTCGTCTCGAAGAACTTCGCCGGGTAGTCGTATGCCTCCGCCTGGATGTCCTGGGGCAGAGCGAAGAAGACCGGGCCCCGTGTAGCCGGGTCGAGCATGACTGCCAGCGCCTGCGGCAATGACTGGATGATCTGCTCGGGCCGGCTGATGCGATCCCAGTACCGGGTGACCGGCTTGAATGCATCGGCCGCGGTGATGGTCGGGTCGTTGAAGTTCTCCACCTGCTGCAACACCGGATCGACAATGCGGTGCTGGAAGGTGTCACCGGAGAACAGGAGCACCGGTATCCGGTTGGCGTGTGCCGCCGCGGCGGCGGTGACCATATTGGTGCAACCCGGACCGATCGAGGATGTGGCGATCATGATGCGCTTCCCTCGCATTGCCTTGGCGTAGGCGACCGCGGCTAGGGCCATCGATTGTTCGTTGTGACCGCGCCAGGTCGGCAGCTCGTCCTGCACAGGTTGCAGAGCTTCAGCAAGACAGGTGACGTTGCCGTGTCCGAAGATGCCGAACACACCGGCGAACACACCCACCTCCTCGCCATCGACAACGGTGCGCTGAGCC
>JASJAS010000089.1 GCA_030066875.1 Acidimicrobiia bacterium
CCGCCCTTGCCGATGACGATGCCCTTCTGCGACTTACGCTCGACATAGGCGGTGGTAGCCACATATACCTTCCCGGTGTCTCGCGTTTCGATTTCGTCGACGACGACGGCGAGTGAGTGGGGCAGTTCCTCACGCAATCGATGCAGGAACTTCTCTCTGATGAGCTCGGCGGCGTAGATCCGGTCCGGCTGATCCATGTGGACGTCCACCGGAAAGTAATGCGGGCCCTCAGGCAAGACCGCGGCGATTTCGGCGAGCACAATGTCCGTTCCTTCATCCTCGAGCGCCGAGACCGGAACGTAGGCCGAGAAGTCCCAGACTGCGGCTTCCTGCAGCTGCTCGAGAATCTGATCGTGGCGGGCAACATCGGTCTTGTTCACAACGACCACCACGGTTGCGTCGACGTCTTGGAGCCGCTGAGCAATCAGCCGGTCGCCGGGCCCCACCTTCTGGGTGGCGTCCAAGACGAAGATCACCGCGTCGGTTTCTTCGAGTGATCCATAGACGAGCCGATTGAGGCGATTGCCCAACGCGGTACGCGGCCGATGCAACCCGGGGGTATCGACGAAGACGATCTGCAGGTCATCCTCATTACGGATACCGCGGATGGTGTTACGCGTCGTTTGGGGACGAGGCGAGGTGATCGCAACCTTCTTCCCCACCATTGCGTTGACGAGCGTCGACTTCCCCACGTTGGGGCGACCAACAACAGAGACAAACCCGGACTTCACGAGCATCGCCTACAACTCGAGGCGAACCTGGGCGACTCGCCGCCCCTGGACCCGCTCCACCGTGATCGTATGCCGGTTGAACTCGAAGTTTTCACCTTCCGCCGGCACCCGGCCCGCCAGACCGAGCACCAAACCCCCGACCGTGTCCCAGTCCTCATCCGGGATGACCGTCCCGATCAACTCGCCGAGGTCGTCGATGTCGAGCCTTGCGTCGATCAGGTATGACCCGTCGTCCTCCTCGACCACCATCGGTTCCTCGTCGTCGTATTCGTCGGCGATCTCTCCGACTAGCTCCTCGAGGAGATCCTCGATGGTCACCAACCCGGCCGTTCCACCAAACTCATCGACCGCGATTGCCATGTGAACCTGATTCGCCTGCATTTCTCGTAGCAAATCCGGAACCCGCTTGGTCTCCGGTACGAAGTACGCATCGCGCATCAGATCGCGCGCCATGCGCGGCCCGGCCTCTTCGTCCCAGAGCTGCAGCAGATCGCGGGCGTAGAGGACTCCCAGGATGTCGTCGGTATCTTCACCGTAGACCGGGATCCTCGATTTACCTTGATCGAGCACGAGGTCGAGCGCCAACTCACTGGAGGCAGTCGCCGCTACGGTCACCATGTCGGGCCGGGGAACCATGACCTCACGAACGATGGCGTCGGCGAAGTCGATGACCTGGGAAATCAGTTCTCGTTCATGGGCCTCGGTGTCGGAGTCTTCGTCGTCTTCGTCGTCGTCATCCAAATCGGCGATCAAGTCGGCCGTCGCTTCCCCTAGCTTGAGGGCGGGGGTCAGTAGCCAGGCGAACCGGTACGCAATAGTGCGGGGGCGTCTCCTGCCCACCATGCGCGGCAGGATGTCACCGAACACCACGAGGATCAGGCCCAAGCCGACGAGGCTGACGACGAGCTGCCATCCGGCGGTTTCCCTCGTCAACGCCCAAGCGGCGGGTACTACCGCGAGTACCACGAGGACGGTGCTCACCATTCCGAGTGCTGGTTGGATGCGCGGCCTGTCTGCAAGCAGGTTGGCGATCTCTTCTGCACGCATATCGCCGTTGCGTGCGTCGTGGAGCGCATCGGCACGCGGGGTGCGCACTAACGATGCGCCGGCGGCTCGCAGCAGCCCGATCAACAGAATGAGGACGGCAGAAACGACCATGGCGATCGTCGTCATGGACGCTCCCGGCCCACAAGAGAAAGGATTTCTCGTTCCCGCTGTTCCATCTGTTCAGCTTCAGCCTCGATCACGTGGTCCTGGCCGAGCAGGTGGAGGATGCCATGCACAACCATGAGCGCCATTTCATCTTCGAAGGGTACTCCGGCCGCCTCGGCGTTGGCACGGACCACGCTGGGGCAAACGACTACATCTCCCAACATGAGTGGCGGGCCGGGACTCGAGGTCGGCGCTATCCCGGCGCTGAAATCCTCGATTGGGAATGAGAGGACGTCGGTTGGCGCGTCCTTGCCCATGAACTCCGTGTTCAGTTCTCTCATGCGAGCTTCATCGACCAGAGTCAAGGATAACTCCGTGGTATCCGGAAGCTCCTCCGCCACCATTGCGATCCGTGCAAGCTCGACGAGCGACTCGCCGGATTCAGGATCGTCCCGTTCGTCGAAAAAGGCTATGTCCATCAATCCGGCTCGGCCTCGGAGCCGGGGAAACCGGGGTACTGGACCCTGGTGTGGTAGTAGCCGATGAGCGCCTCGACAATGGCGGCTTTCACCGCAGTCAGGTCGCCGAATGTGAGAGCGGCTTCGTCGAGCTGTCCGTCGTCCAGTTTCTCACCGACAATCGAGTCGACGACCTTGGTGATGCTCTCTGCTGTCGGTTCCTGCTGTTGCGCATGGGCCCGGGCCGCCCCTTCGATGGCGTCACAGATCATCAAGATGGCCATTTCCTTGCGCTTCGGCTTCTCGCCGTGGTGCCGGAACAACTGGGGGTCGACGTCGGGATCGGTTTCCAACGCCTGGTGATAGAAGTAGCGCATGAGCCCATTGCCGTGATGGCAGCGGATACCTGCGGAGATCTCCGGAGGCAGGCGATATTGCCTGGCAAGACGAAGACCGTCGGTGACATGGGAACGGATGATCTTGCACGATTCCACGGGGTCGAGATGGTCGTGTGGGTTGGTGATGCTGAACTGGTTCTCGATGAAGTAGACGGGGTCCTCGGTCTTGCCGAGGTCGTGGTAGAAGGCGGCAGCCTGGGCCAGGAGCGGATCCGCGCCAATCTCTCTGGCGGCCTTCCCGGCCAGCGTTCCAACGAGCATCGAGTGGTTGAACGTACCCGGCGCCTTCTCCTCGATGAGGCGCAGCGCCGGATGGTTCCTGTCGACGAGATCGAGCAACGTCAGCGTCGTAGTTATCCGGAACAAGTTCTCGAGGAATGAAACGAGGCCCTGTGCCAGCAGACCGCCGACGATTCCACCGAGCAAAGCGAACACCGCCGCCTCTGGCCAGGTCTCCCATCCTCGGAACAACCAAGCGATCGCTGCCCCAAAGGGGGCAAGGACCAGGGCGGCAACTGCGACGGCTATACGCAGCTGGCGACGGCTCGAGACCGACGAAACGAACGCGACAGGTGCGACCGTGGCAACCGCCACAAAGACAGTGAGCGCGGGGTCGCCCGTGGAAATACCGACAAAGGTGGTCACGGGCACGGCGGTGAGCACGGCGGTGCGCGGGTCGTAGAGGATCGCGGCCACATAACCGAACAACATCGCCGGCATCGCGAAAGCGACTTGGTTGGGTTCGCCATCAGTCGTGTTTACGAGCTCCGGCATGCGCGAGACGAGTGCGGCCAAGACCAGAAGAATCCCGAGCAGTGCAAAGTGTTTCGGTTGCGACCATTTCTGGGGTGCGAGCCGCCACAGGAAGAAGGCGGTCAGCGCAACTGTGAGCGCCCCGAGAAGGACGATGGCCCGTCGTGATGTGCCGAGTTCCTTTTCCACGAGGCCGAGGGACTTGATTGCCTCGACCTGAACTTCATCGAGGATCTCGCCTTGTGACGCAATCAACGCGAAGGCTGCAAAGGGCACGGTCACGTCAGCAACCTCCCCGGCGGAATCCTCCTGGGCCGCAGCGGTCAGCTCGTCATCTCTGAACTCGTTGGTCTCCAACTGATCAGCCACCAGCTCGCCAATGGCACTGTGGGCAATTGCTTGCTCGTCGACTGGCAACACCGGGATGAAGACCGGTGGAAACGGCCCGAGCAGCTCGGCCCGGATGTCGTCGAGATCTGTCTGCCGGATGCCCTCGCTCATCTTCTCCTTGACCAGGTCATCTGTGGCTTGGACGACCGCGGGGAACAGCGCTTCCTCTCCGGCGGCTATCCGGTCGAGATCCAGGTTGTACAGCGTGATGAAGTCGAGAATGGTTTGCTCGCCGCGCAGGGACGGGTAGTCGGGATCGAGCTTTTCGACCCAGTCTTCGACATCGCGTCTCGGCAGCGTGGTGGTCGTCGTTGTCGTCTCAGGAGGCTGAGTCGTCGTTGTGGTCGTCGTCGTTGTAGTCTCGTCGCCTTCGTCGCCCGGCTGGGTCGTGGTCGTCGGTGGACTGGTTGTCGTCGTCACCTCGGGTGGTTGCACCGTGACTAGAGCGGTGTCGTCGATGTTGCGGCCGTCGATCTCGGTGATGGCCGCGATGATCACGGCTCGGGTGTCACCCTCGGTGACGGTGCCACTGAGTGTGATCGTCTCCTCGTTTTCAATGACGAGCACCTCTGTCCCGGGTGCTTCTAGCGCCAACTCGTCCACAAGTTGCTGCAATACGGACCGCTCCTGGGCGATCTCGGCCTCTTGCGCCGTCAGGAATGCGAGCTCCTCGAGATCCTCGAAGAAGCGGAGAACGTCGCTGCGGACCCGCGGCATGATCTCCGGATTGATCGAGAACTCGTCGGGGGTGTTCAGCCGGGCCGCCTCCTTTGCGTCGGCGGTGGCCGCTTCGTCCGTGATCTCGATCGTGCGAGTTGCGATGTAGTCCTCGGGCGACGGCAGCCCGGCCGCCACCACCACGGGTGGTGCTGCCGCGGCACGCCCGACGACAAGCCCGGCCCCGACGAACACAATCGTGACCGCAATCACCAGCAGGTTCAGCGGAATCGCATAGCGACGGAAGAAGCTCATGCGTTCCGCTCCCGCAGTCTTTGCTCGTAGCGGCGATACGCCTCCACGATGGCGGCCACGATCCGGTGTCGCACGACATCGTCCCCGGTGAGCTCGATGAACGAGATGCCGTTGATGTTGCTCAGCACGCGCCGGATGGTCCTCAGACCCGACTTCTTGCCGCCGTCGAGGTCCACCTGTGTGATATCGCCGGTAACGATCATCTTCGAGTTGAAACCCAGCCTCGTGAGGAACATCTTCATCTGCTCAGGCGACGTGTTCTGCGCCTCGTCGAGAACGACGAACGCATCGTTCAGTGTCCGTCCCCTCATGTAAGCGAGGGGAGCTATCTCGATAGTTCCCCGCTCCATGAGCCGTGCCGTTTCTTCGGGCCCCAACATCTCGTAGAGGGCGTCATACAGAGGACGCAGGTACGGGTCGACCTTGGCCGTCAGGTCCCCGGGCAGGAAGCCGAGTCGTTCCCCGGCTTCGACTGCCGGTCTGGTCAGAATGATCCGTCGCACCGAACCGGATTGCAGGGCTTCGATGGCGCACGCCATCGCGAGATACGTCTTGCCGGTCCCGGCCGGTCCGATACCAAAAATCATCGTGTTCTCGCGGACCGCGTCGACATACAGCTTCTGACCGTGGGTCTTAGGCCGAACATGTTTGCCGCGACCCACCTTGATGGAATCAGTGAAGACACCGGACGGAGAAGGCACATCCTGCTTGACCATCTCGATGACCCGGTCGACACTGTCCTCGTCGAGCGATTCGCCTTCCTGAATCAGGATGAGCAGTTCGTCGAACACGGTCTGCACCATCTCGCCGGTATCGGGATCACCAAAATCGGCAATGACGATCTCATTGCCACGAGCGACAATTCGCGCCTCAGCAAACGCCGCATCAATCTGGTTGAGGTAGGCGTCTCGCTCTCCAAGCAGATCTGCCATCAGGTGATTGCTTGGTACGCGAATGCGTATCTGAGTTGAAGGGGGGGTTGTCACGACAACACACTCATCGCCGGGGAAGCCGCGAAGATCCATCGCGGGAAAGGCAGTATATCGACGAGACCGTTCAAGGGGAATACCGTATGGCAAAACATGCCAGGGTTATCCGACGCGGCGAGTTTGAGCCTGCTACTCGCCTTCCGAGGTCACACCCAATTCGGTGAGCCGCTCCGAGAAGCCTTCCTCTGATTGGTCGAGCAGCATCGCCAGCATACGAAGGTCATTGGCCCGAATCGTGAGAACCCGTCCGTTGAAATCCTGGCGCAACATTTGGATCCCACGCAGGAACCGCTCGACCACCTGTCCATCCTGGCCGGATAGGCGCTCGATCTGGTTCAAATCGATCGTCACCCCGTCGGCGGCCGGGTTTGGTGTCGGCCCATCATCCTGGGGAAGCAGCTGCACGATGGGAACACTGAAGAACTGGGCCAGCCGCTGGAGACGAGGCAAGGACAGGCTTCGCTCGCCACGTTCATACGCACCAAGAACCGCCGCCTTGAACTCCTGGTCCGATAGCTTCTGGACATCCTGGAGCGACAGTCCCCTTTGCCGCCTGATAGAGCGCAGTCTGTTTCCCACCATTTCGTTGTATGTCGGCATGAAACCTCTCCTCGGCCCGCAACAGAGCATACGCATCGCGACCGCTCTGCGTAGCCAACATCATAACCCAGCGTAACCAAAATGTCTTGCTATTGGTCCCGGCGCAGCCCCATTTCGGATTAGCACCGGTGACTAGTCCCATCACAGTAGTCGGCTAGCCACTAGGAGGAGGCTTTATGTGTGAGAAGAGCCGCTCCGACCAGGGCAGCGGTTTCGACGCGCAGGAGGTTGCGCGCCAGTCTCAGCTTCCCCACAACCTCCGGCAGCTCATCAGGAGCGAAGCCACCCTCGGGGCCCACACACAGAATGGCATCCTCGGGAACAACGATGTCATCGATTCCGACACCATGCGGGTCGGCCAGCAGCACCGAGCCAAACCGGCCCATGTCGGAAACCGCCACTGGTCCGGAAACCTCCATCAGCCAACTGCCCCGGGACTGCTCGAGCGCGGCTTGTGCCCACAACGCAGATTTTTCGACACGCGGCATCCTGCCCTCGGTACGGGCGGTGGCCAGCCACAAGAGTCTGGCGACACCCATTTCGGCCAGCTTCTCGACAACGAAACGGGCCCGGCTCTTGTTCTTGGGGGGTGAGACCGCGATCGTCACGGGGTGCCCTCGCTCTTGGATCTCTTCTGCTCCCCGCTCGATCCACCCCCCGAAGTACACACCCGACCCTGAGAGACCCTCACCATCGGTATAGGTGACCGCAACTGGTCCGAGATTGCGCAGGACCTTTTCGAGATGGAGCCGGGTGGATTCGACGACTCCAATCCGGCCGGGCTCGTACGGTCCGGGTAGATAGAGGTGGGGAACGTGCCTGGTCACGATCCGCGGTTGCGTCGTTTGCGTTTCCGACGCTTGGCCTCGGCGGGCTCCTCTCCCCGCAGAGTCGCGAACTCACGCAGGGCCTCTTCCTGTTCTGCCGACAAACTCTCGGGGATCCGAACATCGACCTCGATGAGAAGATCCCCGCGACCCCTCCGCTGCAGACGGGGCATTCCCTGTCGGCTCAGCCGGAACACCGTGGCCGCCTGGGTCCCGGGCGGAATGTCTATGTCCGTCGTCGAGCCGTCAACCAGCGGCACCGAAACCGTCTTGCCGAGGGCAGCCTCGGCGATACCGAGCTCAACCCGGTGGTGAAGATCGTTGCCGATCCGACTGAACTCCGGATGCGGGGCGATTCTCACTCTCACATACAGGTCACCGGGTGGCGCTCCGCGCTCTCCCACACCGCCTCTGCCCGACAGCCGAAGTCGAGTACCGTCATCGACCCCTGCCGGTATCTCAACAGTGAGACTCCGGTCGGCATCGAGCCTCCCCTGCCCGGCACACATCTTGCACGGCGTCTCGATGACTTCGCCACGTCCCTGGCAGGTGGCACACTCGGAGACGGTCATGATCGATCCCAGCATTGTCTGCCGAGCCACCTGAACCTGCCCCGCGCCGTTGCAGGTTGGACACCGCCGCGGATCGTGACCCGGCTCTGCCCCACTGCCACCACAGGCCGGACACCGTTCCGGCGCGGTCACCTCGATGGAGCGACTGACTCCGGTGGCCGCTTCGCTCAGATCGAGATCAACGGTCACGCTGATGTCGCCACCGCGCTGTGGACCGCGACGACCCATGCCCCCGAAGCCGCCGAACCCGCCCCCGAAGAACTGCTGCAGGATATCGTCGAGGCCGCCGAAGCTGCTGAACAAGTCACCTGCTCCAAACTGCTCACCGCGATCGAAAGCGGCTCGCCGCTGCGGATCTGACAGAATCTCGTAGGCCTCTGCGATCTCGCGAAACCGCGCCTCGGCTTCGGGGTCGTCGGGATTGGCATCCGGATGGGTATCGCGAGCCAGCTGACGGAAAGCCTTCTTGATGTCATCCTGGGTGGCGTCGCGCGAGACGCCGAGGATCTCGTAATAATCCTTCATGCGCCGAGGCTGTCCTCGAGCCCGTCACCAACCTCTTCGACGATTCGTATGGTGCGGCGGTAGTCCATTCGCATGGGCCCGAGCACTCCGACCCTGCCGCGACCACGCCGCCCTGCATCGAAGGCGGTGGACACGATGGCAAAATCGGCGTCGGCTAGGTCGATCTCGGCTCCGAGGCGGACTGAAGTCCCTTCATCATCGTCGCCAAGCAATTGACGCACATTGGTGTCCTGCTCGAGCAGCTCCAGCATCGTGTGTACCTGGGCAAGGTCCTCCCACAGCTGGGCAAGCTGGCTGGCGCCACCAACGTAGATCTCTCGGGTTGCCGTCTTCGTGACGCCGGTGGTGGCTGCGACGGCGCGGGCAATCTGCCGGATGTGGTCGGAGACCTGGTCCTCGGCCAGCTCGGCTACGGCCTTGCCGCCCTCCGTGAGCGTCGAGCCTTCGAAGCTTGCGGCGAGAAGCTGCTCGGCTTGGTCGAGCTCCTTGTCGGAAGGCCGGAATCGAAGCTTCACAACCTCTTGACCGACCCGTCCCGATGAGCCAACGGTCACCACCATGATCACCGAGCCGCCGAGATGGACGAGGTGCAAGCCTTGAATGATTTCGTCGCCGAAACCTGGTCCGATGACTACTGCCGGATAGTGGCTTATGTCGGACAGCAGTCCGCTGGTTTGCTTGAGCAGCTTGCTCAACTCCTCGTGGAAGCCGGCGAAGAACGCCTCAATCCGCTCGCGGGTCGCATTGCGCAGCTTCGTCGGCGAGCAATGGTCTACGTAGTACCGATAGCCGGCGGGGGTGGGTACGCGGCCTGCCGAGGTGTGCGGCTGTGTCACGAACCCATAGGACTCGAGCTTGGCCAGGTCGTTGCGGATCGTTGCACTCGAGACGTCGACTGAGCAGTGCTCTAGTACTGCGCGCGAGCTGACCGGCTGTCCGGTACGGATGTATTCCTCTACCAGCGCCTGGAGAACGATGGAGCGACGATCGTCAAGCATCCGACGAATTTAGCACTCGCGGGGGGAGAGTGATAAGACACCCTACCCGGCCTGAGGTTCGGCCAGGGCCAGCACCTCACGCGCTACGGCGTCCGTCAGCAGCGGTTCGAGCACCACGAGGCGCCCCGCGACCAGGTCGACTACACCTGCTCGGGCGAAGCGGCGACCCGCCTCCGAATCCCACAGTGCGGCCCCGGCTCTTCCGGCGCGGACCCCATCGCGACGTCGTAGCCCGAGGAAGACCCGCTCCTTGTCGCGTGCCCAGGGATCGAGCTGTTCACGTCCTGCCTCGGGACGCCGCTTCTCCTCAATGCTCGAAAGATAAACATCGAGCCGTCGCACGTTGCGCCGGCGTACCCCGTCGCGGTGCCCATGCGCCCCCAGACCGAATCCCAGATACTCGCCCTGCGCCCAGGTAGTCAGGTTGTAGCGGCACTCGCTCCCGGCCTCGGCCCAGTTGGATACCTCATAGTGGATGAGCCGGGAGGGCAGCATATCGACGAGTTCCTCATACTTGTCGGCAAGGTCATCCTCGTCTGGCGCCGGTGACCCAGCGCGGATGGCGCGCGATAGGGCCGTGCCCCGCTCCACAGTCAAGGCGTACGCAGACAGATGTCGGGCGTCCAATTGCACGGCGGTGGCGACGGTCTCACACCAGGATGCGACGGACTCGCCCGGTGTGCCGAAGATCAAGTCGACGTTGACGTTCTCGTACCCGGCGGATGAGGAGTTCTCGACCGCTGCCACGGCCATCCTTGGGTCGTGGTTCCGTCCCAGACTTCGCAGCACATCGCCGTCAAAGGATTGAACTCCGAGAGATACCCGATTCACGCCGAGTCGGCGCAGCGACGCGGCGTGACTCCGGGTCCAGTCCTCCGGGTTCGCTTCGATGCTGACCTCGGCGCCGGGGGCGATGCCGAAACGCGCGGACAGGGCCTCCAGGACCCGTTCGATTTGCCCTGCGGCGAGAACCGACGGCGTTCCTCCGCCGAGGTTGATTGCATGAAGCGGCGCCCATTCCGGCTCCAGCGCGATCTCTGTAGCGAGCGCATCGACATAGCGATCGACCACAGCCGGCTCTTCCTCGAGATCGACAACTGCAAAGTCGCAATAGGGACAGCGACGATGACAAAACGGGATGTGGATGTAGGCCGCTCTTTCGCCGGCAGCCTCGTCGACCGCTACAGACCGATCACTCATCGATGCGAAGCGCGGAGATGAACGCCTCCTGGGGGACTTCCACCTGTCCGACCATCTTCATGCGCCGCTTCCCCTCCTTCTGGCGCTCCAGCAGCTTGCGCTTGCGAGTGATGTCACCGCCGTAGCACTTGGCGGTGACATCCTTGCGCTGGGCTTTGATGGTCTCCCGGGCGATGATCCTGCTCCCCACGGCCGCCTGTACGGGCACATCAAACAGTTGACGGGGGATCAGCTTGCGGAGCCGTTCAACCATTGCCCTTCCGTAGCGATAGGCGCGCTCCTTGTGAACGATCGACGAGAAGGCGTCGACCGGAACACCGTTGAGGAGGATGTTCACCCTGACCAGGTCAGAGAGGCGATAGTCGCCCGGTTCGTAGTCCATCGATGCATAGCCGCGAGTGCGCGATTTCAGCTGGTCGAAGAAGTCGAAGACGATCTCCGCCAGCGGCACCTCGTAGTGCAGTTCCACCCGCTCCGGGGTCAGGTATGTCATCTCGCCCATCCGTCCGCGTCTTTGCTGGACCAGCTCCATCACGGTCCCCACGTACTCTGATGGGGTTATGATCATCACCTTCACGAAGGGCTCGGAGATGTCGGCCAGTACCTGTGCATCCGGGAGATCCTGAGGAGATCGCACCCGGACGGTGGAGCCGTCGGTCAGATGAGCTTCGTACTCCACCGATGGAGCAGTTGCCACTAGGTCGAGGTCGTATTCTCTCTCAAGCCGCTCTCTCACGATCTCCATATGGAGCAAGCCGAGAAACCCGCAGCGGAAGCCGAACCCGAGGGCGCGTGATGTCTCCGGCTGATAGACCAGCGAGGAATCGTTCAGTCGTAGCTTGTCGAGCGCCTCCCGGAGCCGCTCGAATTCGTCGCCGTCGGTTGGGAACAAGCCAGAGAACACCATGGGTTTGGGCTCCTGGTAGCCGGGAAGGCCCTCGGTTGCCGGGTAGGCGGCGTCGGTCACAGTGTCGCCTACGCGTATCAGATCGATCTCTTTGACGCCCGTAATCAGATACCCCACCTCTCCGGTCGCCAGGTTCTCGACCTGGAGCGCCTCCGGTTGCAGCACGCCGATCTCGTCGGCTGCGTCGGCCAGGTCTGTTGCCATGAACCGGACGTGTTCTCCCTTGGCGATCGCACCATCCACGACACGGATCGAGCAGACGACCCCGCGATAAGTGTCGTAGTAGCTGTCAAAGACCATGGCGCGTAGGGGAGCAACCTCGCGACCGCTCGGCGGGGGGAGACGCTTCACAATAACTTCCAGCAAGTCGGGTATGCCCGAACCGCTCTTGGCCGAGACTTGAACCACGTCATCCTGGGAGCCTCCGAGGATGCCGAGAAGCTCTGCCGCGACTCGCTCCGGCTCGGCCGAAGGGAGATCGATCTTGTTGACGACCGGGATGATCTCGAGACCGCTATCGATAGCCAGATAGGCGTTGGCCAACGTCTGTGCTTCGACACCCTGAGCCGCGTCCACCAGAAGCAGCGCTCCCTCGCAAGCGGCCAAGCTGCGAGACACTTCGTAAGAGAAGTCGACGTGACCCGGAGTGTCGATGAGGTTGAGCGTGTAGACCTCACCGTCATTCGCTAGATACTCCAGTCGAACCGCGTTGGCCTTGATGGTGATGCCGCGTTCTCGCTCGATGTCCATCGTATCGAGCAGCTGTTCCCGCATGTCGCGCTCAGCCACGGCGCCGGTGGCTTCGAGTAGTCGATCGGCAAGAGTCGACTTGCCGTGGTCGATGTGGGCAATGATTGAGAAGTTGCGAATACGCGTCTGATCGCTCATGGAGCTCCCGGGAGTGCCCGCATTGTACCCGGTGGCGGACAATGCTATTGTGCCGCCGTTCCTCAAACCCCCAGAGGTCTTTTTCGTATGGCCAACATCGAATCACAGAAGAAGCGGAACCGCCAGAACGAAGCGGCGCGACGCCGTAACAGGGCGATGCGTTCCGAGCTGAAAACACGTTCCAGGTCTGCCGTCGAAATCGCCGCGACCGGTGATGCCGAGGCGGCAGCCGAGGCATTGCGCGTTGCTCAGAAGCGTATCGACATGGCAGCCAGCAAGGGGCTGTTGCACAAACGCACCGCCGCCCGTCGCAAGTCACGACTTGCCAAGCAGGTAGCCAACGCCCTCGGCTAGCACATCATGAGCGAAACCACCTGGCTGACACCGGCAGCCCATACGAAGCTGCGCGAGGAACTCGAATACCTCACCACCGAAGGCCGCCGCGCCATCGAACAACGGATCGCCGAAGCTCGCGATCACGGAGACCTTCGCGAGAACGCGGAGTACGACACCGCCAAGAACGACCAAGGTTTGATGGAAGCCCGTATCCGGCAGATCAAGCACATCCTCGAGAACTCCGAGGTTCGTGAAGCCGAAGACTCGGGACGGGTTGAAGTTGGCACGATTGCAACAGTCGTCGACGACGACGGCGACGAGATGGACTACTTCATCGCAGCCGCCGAGAACAAGATGCCGGGCATGATCTTGGCTTCGCCGACGAGCCCGGTCGGTTCCGCTCTCCTCGGAGCCGCCCCCGGCGACGAGGTCGCCTATGAGGCACCCGGCGGCACCTTCACCGTGACCGTCAAGAGCGTACGCGTCTACGAAGGCTGAGTCCGCGGGCCGATTGCCGGCGCTTATCGCGTCCGATGTGGCGCCGACAGGTAGGCGACATCTACCAGGGACAGTCGCTGCCATGATGCGAACGGTTGCCAGATTGCGAAGCGAGATCGGTGCTGCACTCGTTGAGTACGCGCTGGTCGCTGCGCTGATCGCGCTGGTTTCTTTCCTAGCAGTGGACCAGGTCGGGCATCGCGTCGATCATGCACTCGCCCCGGTGGCCGCATCGCCCGTTGTTCCCGTCAAACCGTCGGGCGAGGCTTACGCCGCCGCTGCGACAGCGTCTGCGACCGACCAGTACGTGCTGGCCGAGTCTCCGGCTGGCACGATCACGTTCGTGGCCCACGACGGGAAAGTCACGATCGATTCGTACGACCTGGACAGCCGGTGGCGGGGCGACTGGGCGCCGCGAGGCGAGGGCGTTGTCGTCGAACTCACCCGGGAGAACAGCGACCGCCGGATTCGGGTCAGCACCGGCTTCGCAGCCGGACACCTCAGCACTTCCGTGTACGAATACAGCGGACGCTGATTCGCCGGATTCCGATCAGTTGCGACGCGCTCCGCCGTACCAGCGACACATTGCGACCGTCAGGCGCTCCATCGTGACACGGTGGGTTGCTTCGGGGGCGGTCTTCAGCTGCAAATCTGCTCGAGCCAGTGCCGCGAGTGCCAGCTTCAAGTCGGAGCCGCGGATTCGACTTCGCTGCTTCCACACCTTCTCCATCGCCCAACCCGGCTTCCCGCCATCCCACTCGACGAAGGTGCTGTAATCCGGCGCAGCCGCAGCCACCGACCTACGCCTCACGTCGCTCTGGAGAAAGACGAGTAGCTGCAGTGGATGACCGTGTTGCAGAAAATCCGCCAGGCGGCGTAGTGCCGCCCCTTGGTCACCAGCCACGATGGAATCCACGTAATGCCACATGGGCTCATCGGGTCGATTCTTGAAGCGGTTGCGAACTCGACCAACATCGACCTCTGGGCCGTCGACGGCCAGTTGATCGAGCGCCTGCCCCAGAGCAGCCACATTCGTGCCAAAACGGTTCAGCAGGATCGTGGATGCGTCCCGATCGACACGGAGCCCGCGGTCACGGGCTGCCCTGCCCAACCATTCGCCGGCACTGCGCTCGGTGATCCGGGTCACCTTGATGGTTTCGCCGTTCTTGCGCAACAGAGTGCTCAGTGGGGCGGGGATGGCGCCGGCGGCAACGAACACGGCAATGGCCTCGCCCGAAGAAGACAGCTCGAGCAGCTCTGTGATGACCTCGGCTTCGGCCCTGAGCAGCGAGTCAGCATCCACCACCAGAACGCCATCTGCTCCCCCAAACAGCGACCCGCTCTGCAAGGCGGGAACGATTTCCTGCACCGCAGTTCTCATGACACCGTCCGCAGGGTCTTCACCACCGGTTCCCTTCGGAGGAACGTCGATGCGAGTCGGGCTGGAGACACCGAGCTGATCGAGGGCATCACCGGCGCGAGCCATCATCAAGTCCCGTTCACCGGGACCTGCATCGCGCGGGCCGGCAATCAACACCAACGGCTTCACAGCTCCGAGCGTAGCCTCGAGGACTGACAACAGTTGCGTGCTGGACAGCGTGACTCATGAACCGAGCGGCACGACTACGTCTCCCATCTCTGCAGTGACCCGGACCATCGCGCCGGCTCGTTGCAGGGTCGCCATCACCGAGGGATGTGGGTGTCCGTAGTTGTTGATACCCACCGAGACCACCGCGACGGCGCCCACGGTCTCCTCGAGCCATTCCAGATCGGTTGTCGCAGCTCCGTGGTGCGGAACCAGGAGAATGTCCGGTGCGAGCGGAGGAAGCTCACGCTGTGCGATTTCCCCGATGTCTCCGGGAAGCAACACAGACTTGCCAGCCGTATCTACTAGGAGGACCACAGAGCCATCGTTGTCCGCGGCATAGCGGCGTTGCGGGCCCAGAACGGTGAAAGCGAACTCCCCGAGCCTGGCTCGGCTTCCGGTGCCGACTTCTTCCACGGCAACACCCGCAGCTTCGAGACCTGCTTTGAGGTCGCCCAGTGCTGCAGACAGCGCGTGTCCGGTTGGTAGCCAAAAGCGACCGACCTCCATCGATTCGGCGAGCCCGGCCAAGCCGCCAACATGGTCGAGATCGCCGTGCGAGGCAATCAGGAGATCGATGCGGTTGATGCCGTAGCGTCGCAACGCGCCACGGAGAACGCCAGGATCATGCCCCCCATCTACCAGAGCGACGGCCCCGCTCGGATCCTGAATGAGAACGGAGTCTCCTTGCCCCACGTCGAGGAATGTGACGGTAGGTAGAGCGGGAGGTCCGGGTGGCAACGACCCCAGCACCAGCACTGCAGCAATCCCCGCCACGAGCGGAGCGCGCAGCGCCGTCTGCCATGACAGACCGGCACCGATTCCGGCGGTCGCAACAGCAAGTGGACCGAGCTGAGGCCACTCACCGGCAATTCGGGCGATTTGCAGAACGCCTGCAGCGACGGTTGCGCCGAGTTGCAGTGGTAGGTCCCAACCGACGACCACCCCGAACCCGCCCAGGGTCGTCGCCAGGGTCACCAACGGCGCTGCCAACAAGTTGGCGACCGGCGAGAAGAGCGGAACCGTCCCGAAGTGGACCAGCAGCACCGGCACTACCGCAAGCTGTGCCCCCACGGTCGCCGCAAGCGGTGCCCAGAAGACGCGGGGTGACTTGTTCCTCCACAATCGCATGCCGACCAGTACTCCGGCTGTGGCGAGGACGGACAGCTGAAAGCCGACGTCGTAGGCCAGCCCACCAGAGATCGCCAGCAGGAGAGACACAGCGGCGCCCAACGCCGTCCAGGCATCTAACGGCCATCCGACGGCGCGACAACCCAGAACCAGTCCGGCCATCGTGGCCGCACGGATGACCGAAGACTCCCATCGGGTGGCGACCACGAAGACCGCCAGCAGTACCAGGCCGGTGACCGCCCTGAGCCGCGTGCCCATCCGCAACGGCGTCATGACGAGCCACCAGGCGCCGAGTACCAATGCCACGTTGCTGCCCGACACCGCCACGTAGTGGGTCAGCCCAGAGCGCCGCAACGCTTCGACGTCGCCTGCGGGAAGATCGGCGACATCGCCGATGAGAAATCCGCTGAGAAGCGCCGCCGCCGGCACTCTGTCGAGAACGCTCATCCTGGCCTGCACGCGAGCGCGTAGCCAGTTGCCGGCGGCAAGGAGCGGAGAGCCAGCAGCTTCGACGACAGTCAGTTCGGATGCGGTCATGCGGCCCGCAACCGGGTCCCCCCTCACGTATCCGGTCTTGGCCCGGAGCAGACCTACGACAACTACCGAGTCGCCGGCAACGACGTCGTCCCGGCTCGTGTCTATGGCGATCCGGGGCCCGATCCACTCGAAGGCTGCACGGCCCGTGCGGCGCCACTCCATCGGACGTAGCACGAAACGGTATCCCGGGCCGTACGGAAGCGAATCCGTTGCTGCAACTCCCGCGACGACACCGCTGCCCTCCACAATGGCGGTGTGATGCACTTCCTGGTCTCGGTGAGCGGAACCTGCTCCCGACACGAGCCCTACTGCGACCACGACCAGCAGCACGGTGACCCAGGTCCGAAAGAAGAAGGCCACCAGGGCAACAGCGCCCGCGGCTAATGCCGTGCTACTCACCGAGAAGTGTGCGCCGGCCAGCGCTCCGACCCACAAAGCGGCAGCCACGACGACTGCTCCCCTACCGGGCCCCCTGGGCAGGTCCATGAGCGTCAGGGCACGGCTACGGCGTCACGCAATGCCGCCAGTTTCGCTTCGCCGATACCAGCGACACTCAGGAGGTCCTCGACGACGACAAACGGCCCGTTGCCATCGCGATAGGCAACGATTCGGTTGGCGAGCACCGGCCCGACCCCGGGCAACGATTCCATTTCGGATGCGGACGCCCGATTGATGTGGATCCTGCCGTCGGCGGCGATCGCGCTCTCAAGGCCGACATCAGGCGTGTGGTTGGGAATGACGATCTGTTCACCGTCACGCAGCGGCGCTGCCAAGTTCACTCGAGAAAGATCGGCGTCCCGGGTAGAGCCACCGGCCGCGGCAATGACGTCAGCTACACGCGCGTCCTGCGGAACGACGACCAGCCCGGGCGAGGCCACGGCGCCTGCCACGTGGACGGTGATGCTGGATTCCGTCGGGTCGCCGCTGTCGAGCAGCAGCGGTGCCGGCTGGGGCGTTGTCCTTCCGTACCACAGGGTTGCTCCGACCGCGATGACGACGAGAGCCATCGCCGCAGTCCAATAGCGAGTCGGCATGCTGGTTCCAGAGGTCGTAGTTGCGGAACCGGCGCCCCATCAACCAATACCAGGATCCGCCCCCTGCGGAAAGAGGGCTCTCAGACCTCGAGGTTGAGCAACAGGGCAATTGCAGCAAGCAAGTTGACCCCTGCGTGAGTCGCGATTGCCAACCCGATCCTGCCGGTGCGTAACGCCTGCCAGCCGAGCACGATGCCGATGATGAAGAGACCAGGAACCACAAACACCGCGTCGGGGTCGATGAGGTGGATCCCAGAAAAGAGAGCGGCGCTGATGGCGATGGAGCCGGTGGGACCCATGCCTCGCCGCAGACGGGAAAGCAATACGCCTCGGAACACGACCTCCTCGGCGATCGGCGCTATCACCACCAGCACGACAAGGATACCGAGGCGCGCGAACATTCCGGAGGCGTCTGCCGCGATGTCGGCCACATCCTGCTGCGGAGGATCCTCGATGCCCAGCAGGTACGCCATGGGAAGAAGCACAAGGAGGGTGACTGCGAGTTGCAGGCCCATGCCGTAGAGCAAACCGCGCCAATCCGATCTCTCAAACCGGAAGCCGAAGTCCAGATCCCAAGATCCGCTCCCTCGCACCCGCGACATATAGGCAAGCAGCCCAAATGTGACGACGGCCTGTCCCAGACTCGACACCAGGAGCAACGTCACCTGGCCCAATTCCTCGCCACCATTGAGCGCGATGCCGAGCGCGATCGCGACTACCGATCCGACGAGGCCACCGAAGAACAAGCCGGCGGCATCCCAGAACGTCCAGACCGAAGCGGGCAGGTAGGCATCGGTTCTGTTCATCGTGGCTCCCGCGGCTGCACTAGTGCGGCGATCTCGCGGGCCTCCTGCTCGAGCCTGATAGACCGGTACGAATTCCAATGGCCGTCACCCCTGAAGCGAGCTCGTAGGTAGTCCCCGAGATACTGACCCACGTGGCGAAGGAGACCGAGGCGTCGCCACTGCTCGATGTGCATCAATTCGTGCACGATCAACCTGGCCGACCGCTCCGGTTCGGCCCCGGAGCGGAAACGGTCCATGACCTGCGGGTCGACAAAGACACCGTTGGGCAAGGCGACGGCCACTATGCCCTTCGCCCAGAACCTGCGGAACAGCGGTGAGGCGACCCGTACCCTGACCCGAGCGGGGTCGACGTGCGGCATCAGTTCGTTGAGGTCCGTGGGGTCGACACCTGAGGCGAGCAGGATATCGACGGCGGGGGCGGATGGCGTCATAGGGCCTGCAGCGTAACGGTTGAGACCCCTTCTCAGGCAAACATGTCTGGATCGACGTCCTCCGACCTACCATGTCGGCCTCGAATCGCCCGAGGCGGACATGGATTATCAACACCAAGAGATCGAACAGCGTTGGCAATCGGCTTGGGAAGACACGGGCCTCTATCGAAGCGTCGTGGACTGGTCGCGCCCCAAGTACTACGCATTGACCATGCTCCCCTACCCGTCGGGCGATCTCCATATGGGGCATTGGTACGCGATGACCCCGTCCGACGCCCGCGCCCGCTACATGCGGATGAAGGGTTACAACGTCCTGTTCCCGATCGGCTTTGACGCGTTCGGTCTGCCAGCGGAGAACGCTGCCGTGCAGCGCAACATCCACCCGGCAAAGTGGACATACGAGAACATCGACACGATGCGGGTTCAACTGCGCTCGATGGGAGCCATGTTCGACTGGGAGCGGGAAGCAGTCAGCTGTGATCCGGCCTACTACCGGTGGACCGAGTGGTTTTTCAAAAGGATGTTTGAGCACGAAGTCGCTTACCGCAGCGAGGCGATGGTCAATTGGTCGCCGACCCTGCAGACCGTGCTGGCCAATGAGCAGGTCATCGACGGCAAGGACGAGCGAACCGGACAACCTGTTGTGCAGAAGATGATGGAACAGTGGTTCTTTGCACTGACTGACTACGCCGACGAGCTGCTCTCGTTCGACGGTGTCGATTGGCCGGAACCGATCAAGACGATGCAAACCAACTGGATTGGTCGCTCCGAGGGTGCCGAAGTCACGTTCATCACCGAGGCCGGGGATGAGATCGTCGTGTTCACAACCCGGCCCGACACCCTATGGGGGGCAACTTTCATGGTGCTCGCACCGGAGCATGCGCTGGTGGACTCCCTGACTACCGATGAGCACCGGGCGGCCGTCGAGGAGTACCGGCTGCAGGCGGCGGCGCAGAGCGAGTTGGAGCGCATGGAGGAGAGCCGGGAAAAGACCGGCGTGTTCACCGGGGGCTTTGCTACCAACCCAGTGAACCAGGAGCAGATCCCAGTGTGGATCGCCGACTATGTGCTGCTGTCGT
Source organism: Acidimicrobiia bacterium (assembly GCA_030066875.1). GTDB lineage: Bacteria > Actinomycetota > Acidimicrobiia > Spongiisociales > UBA5794 > JAAETI01. The sequence goes on from JASJAS010000089.1 coordinate 19,798, forward strand.
ACGGCACCGGAGCGATCATGGCGGTGCCGGCCCACGACCAGCGAGACTTCGAGTTCGCTCGCCACTTCGGCCTGAAGATCCAGCCGGTGATCCACCCCACCGGCGAGGATGAGCTGGTCGAGCCTGACATGACCGAGTCATACGTGGGACCGGGTGTGATGGTGAACAGTGGACCCATCGACGGGGTCGCCACCACCGATGCGAAGGGCCGCGCCAATCCGTCCATCGCCGCCACCATCGACTGGCTCGAGGAGCAGAGAGCGGGCAAGGAAGCCATCAACTACCGGGTGCGCGACTGGTTGATCTCACGCCAGCGCTACTGGGGCTCACCAATTCCAATGGTGCATCGCACCGACGGCTCCGTTGAGCCAGTCGCCGACGCCGATCTGCCTGTCGTTTTGCCGGAGGATGTCGAGTTCGAGGGCCGTAGCCCGCTGGCCGAGTTGAAGGAGTTCGTAACGACGACAGATTCGCAGGGCCGCCCGGCCCGCCGCGAAACCGACACCATGGACACCTTCATGTGCTCGTCGTGGTACTGGTTCCGCTACCTGTCACCCAAATGCGACGACGCCCCGTTCGACCCCGAGGAAGCTGCCTACTGGCTGCCCGTCGACGTCTACACCGGTGGAGCCGAGCACGCCGTGATGCATCTGCTCTATGCACGCTTCTTTGTGAAGGCGATGCGCGACATGGGCGTGTTCGACGACACGGTTCGAGTGATGCAGGAGCATCGGCGTGACCCGAGTGGCCTGTTTGACGAGCCCTTCATGGTGCTGCGCAACCAGGGTCAGGTGCTGGGCGCGGAACGGACCGGCGACCGGCTCGTTGTCAACGGCGAATGGGATCAGGGTCGGCTGCTGGCTTCCGCGGTGCGGGTAGATCCCGATGCGGCGCCGGATGCCGGTGATGTAGTCGGCGAGCTATGGCGTCGTACCGAGAACCTTCTCCAGGTCGAGACCGGGCAAGGGCTTGTCGCTGTCGAGGTTGCCGTCGATGCTGTCGTTGAGATCCCGGCGATCCCTGGCAGCAATGACGTGACACAACTCAACCACCACCTGGAAATCCAGCGCATGTCGAAGTCCAAGGGCAATGTGGTCAACCCTGATGAACTCGTCGTCGAACACGGGGCCGACACCGTGCGCACCCATCTGATGTTCGCTTTCGAGTGGCAGAAGGGTGGGCCGTGGGACGAGCGTGGCATTGCCGGCTCGCGGCGTTTCATCGAGGATGTCTGGAAGCTGGGCGTAGCCGATTATGCCCCTGAGGCGACCAATGACGAGGCGTCGCTGGCGTTGCGTCGCAAAGTCCATCAGACCATTGCAAAGGTCGATGCCGACATGGTCGACTTCAAGTGGAATACCGCCGTGGCCGCTCTGATGACACTGCGCAACACGATGCTCGATGCGCTCCGCGCCGGCCGGGTCAGCGACGCGGCCTGGACCGAGGCCCTGGAAACACTGCTCAAACTGCTGGCGCCCATTGCTCCGCACATAACCGAGGAGTTGTGGCATCGGATCGGATACGCCGAGTCGATTCACTTGCAGGCTTGGCCCGAAGCCGATCCGGAGATCGCCGCTGAGGACGTGGTGACGATGGTGATCCAGGTCAACGGCAAGGTTCGCGATCGGCTGGAAGTCCCTGCGAGCATCTCTGCAGAAGAGGCGGAGGAAGCAGCAATGGCTACGGAGAAGATCAGGGTCTGGCTGGAGAAGGGTGAGGTCCGCAAGGTAATCGCCCGTCCTCCGAAGCTGGTCAACATCGTCGTCGGTTAGCCGTGTATTCGATCGACCTCAGCGAGATCTCGATTGAAGACTTCGCCAAGACGATCGTCACTGTCGAGTTGCTGCCTAGCCGCAAGGTCCTTGCCGACCACATCGAACGGATAGTTCTGGCGTTGCGCCAACTGGGGGTCGACGATCTAGCCGTGTTGAAGAAGCGCCTTGCGGACAAGCAGAGCTTTCCGGATCTGGGAGCCCAGCTCGGTGTGGATGTCGACTGGTTGACTTTGCTCAATCGTGAAGTGAACTCATACGTGTCGAGGCCGGTACCGCTGGCCAAACTCGGCTATCTGTCGGAGCCCGAGCTTGCCGGGCTGCGAGCCCGAGGCATCAAGACGACTAAGGACCTCTATGAGCAAGCCGCCGCGCGGGCAGATCGGTCCGACTTGGCAATCGATGCGGCGATGTCTGCGGAGCGCCTCGACCATGTGCTGCGGCTTGCCAACCTGGTGCGCGTCAACGGTGTCGGGCCTGCCTTTGCCGTCTTCCTTGTCGACGCGGGGGTTGAGGGCCCGAGCGACTTCCTCCATCGGGACGTGTCGGTGATGGCGGATGACTACAACAGGAACATCGAGGATGGTGCACCCAAGCTGCGTGTCGAAGATCTCGAGTTTGTCCAACGCTACTGTCGCAGCTTGCCGGAGGACATCGAGTGGTAGCGGGCTAGCTGCCCCGCAGCGTCGCCCGATGAAGCTGTGAATCGAGCGGATGCATCGCGCTGCGGTTGCCCTCCGGTCCACGCAACGGCTTCATGGTGTCGATCTCGACGAGGTCGACCGACGTGTCGAAGTAGATCCGTGCCACTTCATCCAGCGCCGCCTCAGAGAGATCGGCGGCGGTGGGATCATCGGCAAACAGGTGGTACCTGATGGAGGCCGGCTTGTCGATTGGCTGCCACACCCCAATCACTCGTCCGAGCCGGACAAGCGTCGCGGTGCCGTTGCCCCCGGCGTCCCACACATATCCGTGATGTTCGTCACCCAAAAGTCGTTCGCGATCCCGATAGCCCTGCACGTACGGGTCCAGGATGGGTAGCGCGGCAACGGAGGACGAATCGACGACAGTGGTGTTGTCATCCCGGAACCGGATTAGTGGACCCGGCCACCCCTCAACCGTCACCTCCTCGAGGGATCCTTCGAATGTCGTGAGGGCCTTGCGGCAGCGTGTCTTCGTGAAGCCGGTCCACCAGGCAATGTCGGATAGCGTCACCGGGCCGTAGGCGCGGACGTAGCGACCCACCAGTTCTGCAATCGCCGCGTCTTCATCCCATTTGTGCAGATCAACGTCGGGCAGTACATCCCCCCATCGGTGGTACTGCCTGATGCCCGAGCGCCACTGTCGGGGCGGGGCTCCGCCGACGACCCGACCGACGTCGCAGAGCCGGCCTACCACTCCAGGCAGGTCGACCGACTGGGCTACCTCGAGAGCCTGCCGCAGCTGCCGGGAAGTGAGTGGTCCGTCGGCGAGCGCTTCCACCACCGCATCGCTGAGGAGGCGCAAGTCCTGCTCGGTCAGACCGGAATCGCGCAACCATCGGGCTGCCAGAGGCTCCGTGATGTGGCGGGCTGCCGCGGCTGCGACCTCGAGAAGGTCGAGCGGGAAAACGAACATCGTCAATCGCATTGCGCGAAAGCGAACCAATCGCCATTGCTCCCACATCAGCGTATCGAGACCCGCCCGTTCGAACTCGCTTACGCGCGCTCGAACCGAGAGATACGGACTCACCTGGCTGGTGTTGTGCAGACCCACGAGCTCCTCGGCGACCGACTCAATCGACCGCCCGGGGGTCGCGAGGTGATGCCTGTCGATAGCATTCGCCAGGGCCTGCCCAGCCGTGAGAACCATCGCCATGTGGGCACGATACCGGCATCGGCTGTGACACCTTCCCTCCCCCAGAGCTTCTTGCGGGTCTCGGGGGGGGGCCAAGGCGCCGCGGAACCCGCCCAAGGGGCGGAGCCGGCCCCCGGGGGGGGGGGGGTGGGGGGGGGGGGGGGGTTTTGG
>JASJAS010000090.1 GCA_030066875.1 Acidimicrobiia bacterium
GACCCGGAACCCTGCCATCGGGATGGGCCGCATGAGTTCAACGCTGATGCGAGCCAGCCGCTGCTTTGGAACCAACCGCTCGAGCGCTCGCACGAGGAGAGCGGTCGGCGGGCCGGCGTGACAGGCATCCTTGTCCCACGGACCTCGGGTATGTCCGGTCGGCTCGAACCAGCTGCCGTCGCGGGTCGTGAAGTAGGCATCGGTCATCGAGGCGGACCATACCTGTTCCCTCGACATCACGGCGGAGCGGCGTGGTAAAAATGCGGCATGGATGGCGGAACGGTACGACTGCGTGACGTGACCACCGAAGACCTGCCGCAGTTCTTCGATGACATGCAAGACCCGGAGGCGTTGTGGATGGCCGCCTTCACACCCGAGAAGCCGGCTGACCGTGACGCCTTCATGAGCCATTGGGATCGGCTGCTGGGCGAAGACTCGATCATCACCCGGGCGGTGATCGTGGACGGGGACCTGGCCGGGCACGTGGCCAGTTGGGTTCAGGAAGGTGATCGGGAGATTACGTACTGGATCTCACACCGTTTCTGGGGTCGGGGTGTCGCCACCAATGCCCTTCGGTTGTTGGTGAAGGAGATAGAAGACCGGCCTCTGTTTGCCCGGGCTGCGCAGGACAACCGGGGGTCGATCCGGGTGCTGGAGAAATGCGGCTTCGATCTTGTCGGTCGAGAACGTGGCTACGCCAACGCGAGAAGCGCCGAAATCGACGAAGTCGTGATGCGTCTCAGTTGACCGTGAAGCTGGCAACCCCGCCCTTGATGCGCAGCTCGAGCCGATCGATGACAGAGGCGTAATCCAGGGACTCGTACACATCCCCCTGCCGAGGAAAGCGACGGGTGTCGATCTTGACGTCGGCGAGTCCGGTGTCTGTCGCGATCCGAGCAGCGACCCCCTCGGGAACGATGAAGGCTACCGAGGCGGCCCCGGCATCCACGGTGGCGCGAGTGTGGCCGTGTTGTGGTGCCCACACCTTTGTCGAGCTCGCCCCGGTCTTCAGTTGGAAGGAGGCCACCAGTAGATCACTGAGATCGATCTTGCTGTCCGAAGCTCCGGTGTTGAACTCCAGATCGTATTGAACGCTGCGATTCAGGTCGACGCTGAATCCCTTACCGAGTGATCGAGCCCAAGAGCCAGGGCGCTGCCGCAGCGACACATCCACCCGGTCGCCGGAGCGCTTAATCCGCTGCTCCACGCCGCCGCCCTGGCCGCTAGCCAGGGTGTGACTGCCGGTGGGCAGGCTCCCGATCCGCAGCTCTCCGCCACCATGATCCAACCTGACTCGGGCCCGACCCGCTCGCTCGAGGGGCACGTCGACCACGCCCGCCGCGGCGGAACGTCTTCGGAACGAGGCCCCGATGACCAGTATTCCGGCCACGATCAGCAGACCGGGTATCAGGAAATCGGAGTCGACGACATCGATGTCTCGCAATAAGAAGTAGACGCCGAGACCTATCAGTACAACCGGGGCGAACCACGACACGTAGCCACCACGCATCAACTGATCGATGAGAATGGCCAACCCAACGACGATGAGCACTCCCGGCCAGGTTGAAACGTCATCGGGCCACACGTCGAGAGCGCGCAGCATGAAGACGGTACCGAGCCCGATGAGAATCGTTCCGACGAACACGCTGCCGTGGCGGTCCACATTGCCTCCTCGGGGGACGGGCGAACACTACACGGGCCTCTTGGTCCACGAACCGGATCGGGCCTCAGAACGATGTGACATCATGGCTGAATGTCACCAGCGACCCGACCAAAATGACAGAGACGACCCCAACGCCGGCAGTCGCGGGTCACGACCAGCAGGAGTTCCAGACCGGTCGACTGGTTACGATCGCGGGTGGGCACGCGGTACACGACACGTTCACTGCCTTTCTCCCGCCGCTGTTGCCACGGTTCGTCGAAAAACTCTCGCTGACGAACACCGCGGCCGGGCTTCTCTCGACATTTCTGCAGATGCCCGGCCTGCTGCAACCGGTCATCGGTCATCTGGCAGATCGCACAACCCTGCGCTGGTTGGTGGTGCTCGGCCCTGCGGTAACCGCAACCATGATGAGCCTGCTCGGCTGGGCACCCGGGTACGGGTTGCTGGCACTGATGCTGGTGGTAGCCGGGCTCAGTGTCGCCGCATTCCACGCGACCGCCCCGGTGGCAGTTGGCTACCTGGCGGGCAATCAACTCGGTCGCGGAATGGGCTTCTTCATGGTGGGCGGGGAGCTGGGCCGCACGGTGGGACCGATCGTCGTCGTGAGCGCGCTGGCGATCATGTCGCTGAAGTCGATGATCTTCCTGGCGTTCGCCGGGATCGCGACTTCGGTCGTGCTGCACTTTCGCCTGCGGGACATCTCATTGCGCGGCAGAGGCGACGGGGAGCAGCGGCATTGGCGTCCCGCGCTACGCGCTATGCGCGGGCTCATGGCGCTCCTCGCAGGGCTCGTAGCGCTGCGCAGCATGATGATGATGTCCATCACCATCTTCCTTCCGATCTTTCTCACCGATGAAGGCAATAGCCTTTGGCTGGCGGGTGTTGCACTATCGATCGTCGAAGCAGCCGGCATCGCCGGGGCGCTTGCCGGGGGATGGATCAGTGATCACATCGGCCGACGAGCTGTGCTTGTGTTCGGGCATATCACCGCACCGGCAGCCCTGCTGCTCTTCTTGGTGACCGATGGAGCGGTCCGCATTGCCCTGCTGCCCGTAATCGGATTCACTCTGCTCGCGATCCCTCCCGTCTTCATGGCGATGGTGCAGGAACGGCATCCCGAGACACGAGCGTTGGCAAACGGTGTCTTCCTATCGATCAGCTTTGCGATCCGCTCGCTGGCCGCCGTCGGTTTTGGAGCCGTGGGCGACGCTTTCGGGCTGACCACCGCGATGACGATCGCGGCACTCGCGACTTTCTGTGGGCTCCCACTCATTTGGGTGCTGTTTCGAGCGGAAAGCGAACCCACCTAGGAGCCGGGTCGGGGCCGACCATTCTCGAGATAGCGCGCTTCGCCTCCCGCAACGGCCACCGCGACCGCCTGCTCGATACGTCGCGCCAGGGGAGCTGCCACCAAGTTCACTGCCTCGCTTACAGCAACAAACCGCCAACTCGCCAATTCCTCGCTCTGCAATCGAATCGAGCCGACCTCGGGCCCGGCCAGGATGCCGCCGTCGAAGACAAATCGGAGTCCTTCCCAGCCGGCAAAGGGCGGGCACACATAGTCGACACACAAGAGCCGTCCGATGGGAACAGTGAGTCCTAGTTCCTCAGCAACTTCTCTCCGGCAAGCCGCGGCAGGCGATTCTCCGGATTCGACAATCCCGCCGGGGATCTCCCAGGTGGTCTTGTAGACGGGCTCCACCAGGAGCACATCGCCGGATTGGCTACGGAAGAGGGCCCCGGCTGCGCACCAAACCCGTTCCTCGGGTTCCCAGGAGTCGGCGACCATGCGCGCTCAGCCCCCAGCTTGCCCGGAGTTCGGATCCACCATCAAGGCTGAAACATCCACCGCCTCGAAGGCCGAGCCCGGGATGTCGTCCCATTCATGCAGCATGTCGTTGTCCCAGCGTGGATCCGGCGCACCGGAGATGAACCACGAAGACCCGTTGTCGGCCAGGATCAGACCGTACTGTTTCATGGCCGTCAGGATCACCCGAATCTCGGGCGAATACCCCGAGATGTCGTAGTCGGCCTTCAACCGGAACCGCTGCCCCATCGGCGGATACTGGCTGCCGGTCAAGGACGACGCGTGATGTCGCGCCGGCCAGACGTGAGCCTGCTGGGTCTGCGGGGCCGTGAACCGGATAGCGTGGGCGATCTCACCGGAGGCCACCTCCTCATACGTGACCAAGCCGGGAAGGATCGGGAGGCCGGCCGCATCGGCGGAGGTCCATCCATCCGGTCGGAGAGCGTTGGATTTGAGGTCGTACTCGGCACCGGAGGCGGCATTCCAGGACCCGTCACCCTGGGGAAACGCGTAGAACAGCTCATAGAGCACGCAGGCGTCGCGATCGATGACGAGAACGTGTCGGTCCCCGGTCGCGTCCGGCCCGCCCTCAATTGGGGCGTTTGCGGGGATCGGCCACGGACCCGGGTCACTCTCGCTGCCGTAGGCGGTGTAGTTGATCTGGACTTCAGCTTGGCCGGCGCGGACCTCGACGAATGGGATTCCGATCGGGCTGTTGGACCCCGGTGGCCATACCCCGGAACCGAAGTCGGCGTGGAGTGTGCGGGTCGAACCGATCGTGTTGATGTAGGCAGCCGAGTTGGCATGAACCGGCATGTCATCGATCCTGCGATTCCAGATGTTGTCCGCCGGCAGGACGGGACATCGCTCCGGCGGGATGATCGGAGTCAGCCCGGCGGCGCGGGCTAGGAAGCTGGCCATCTGGTCGCGACGGACCCGGTCCCCGGGGCAGAACTGTGTGTTGACAGGCGGGTTGCAGCCCAAGGTGACCCCGGCGGTCGCCAACTTGTCGATGTCGCCCTCGAACAGCGAGTCATCATCGTCGGTGAAGTGATCACCGCCTCCGTCGTCGGCGTATTGGTATCCGCGGACGAGGAAGGCTGCCATTTGTTCACGGGTGACGTGCGCCTCTGGGCAGTACCGGTCGTTCACCGGCGGGTTGCAGCCGCGGGTGACGCCGGATGCGGCCAACCGGTTGATGTCAGCCTCGAAGACCGAGCCTTCGTCGTCGGTGAAATAGTCCGCTGCGGTATCGGGGAGCTGCAGCGTTCTCACGAGAAACGCTGCCATCTGGCCGCGTGTGACATATTCCGAAGGGCAATACCGGTCGTTCACGGGCGGGTTGCAGCCTCGGGTGATATCCGCGGCGGCGATGGCTTCGATCGACCCTTCATGGACATTGCCATCGTCATCGCGGAAGGTTCCTCCCGGATCGAGCGGTGCGGCAAGCAGCGGCACAACACCGCTCGAGCCCAAGACCGCTGCGAGGAATGTCACCAGGATCCGAATACGCATCGATACCAACCCCTCGAGGAACGCGCATCTCAACCTAGGTGGTCCTCGCCCCTAAGCGGATAGGCCGATCGACTCAACTCAGTTCGATGCGCATCGCTATCGTCGTCACATGCCAGAGGTTGTTGTCTGTGGCGCCGGGATCGCCGGAGTCTCGGCGGCGTTCCACCTGACCCGGATGGGTATCGAGGACGTGGTCATCGTCGATCCCCTGCCGCCGCTCTCGCTAACCAGCGACAAGTCGACTGAGTGCTATCGGAACTGGTGGCCGAGCGAGGCGATGGTGAGCCTGATGGGCCGCTCGATCGACCTGCTCGACGACTACGCACGAGAGTCCGGCAACGTGTTCGGCCTCAACCGAAGAGGCTACCTCTACCTGACCGGCGATCCGCAGCGTCTCGATGACATGCGATCCTCGGCAGAGGCTGCGTCCGCTGCGGGTGCCGGCGCGCTGCGCGTTCATCGGACAGCGAGCGCCGGCTATCAGCCGGCTGCCCTACAGGGCTTCGAGGATGCTCCGGGCGGAGCAGATCTGTTCCTCGACGGCGACACGATGCGACGCCAGTTCCCTTTTCTATCTGATGCGATCGTCGGCGGTCTCCACGCCAGAACCGCGGGATGGTTGTCGGCGCAACAACTGGGCATGTGGTTCTTCGAGCAGGCGCTGCAAGCGGGGGCCAGCTTCGTTAGAGCGGAGATTGCCGGCGTACACACCAGCCAGGGTCGGGTGCGCGGGGTGGCGCTCAACGGCGAGGGCTCGATCGATAGCAGAGCGCTTGTCAACGCAGCCGGACCTCACCTGGGTCACGTCGGCCGGATGGTGGGTGTCGAATTGCCGGTTGAATCGGAGGTGCACGCCAAGGCCGCTTTCCGTGATCACCTCGGGGTGTTTCCCCGCGAGGCTCCCATGATCATTTCGAGTGATCCGCAGCGGATCAGCTGGTCCGCTGAAGAAGCTGCGCTATTGCGTGCGGAAGGCCGAGACGAGTTGACCGATCTGATGCCACCCGGTTGCCACGGTAGACCCGAAGGGGGCGATGATTCGCCTTGGGGATTGGGTCTCTGGGAGTACCAGCTGGACGTGCGGGAGCCGGAGTGGCCCGTTCCCACGGATCCTCTCTACCCCGAAGTCGTCCTGCGCGGCCTTGCGGCCGTGGTGCCGGCCCTCGCCGCCTATCAGGAACGGTTGCCCGAGGTGGTCGTGGATGCCGGCTATTACACGAAGACGGTGGAGAATCGACCGCTGGCCTGCCCGGTCGGACCTGCCGGGTCCTATGTTTGCGGGGCGCTCTCCGGGTTCGGGATCATGGCGGCTTGTGCGGTTGGTGAGTTGGTGGCCGGGTCGATCGCTGGATTCGAGCCCCCTGCGTGGGCGCACTGGTTCGATCTCCGCCGCTACGAGGACCCGGCCTATGCGAGATGGGCCGCGGGAGCGACGGACTCTGGACAGCTGTGAGTGAACGCGGGCTATCCGGCCTCCAGCGAATTCGCCCAGGTCAGATGCCCCGGACGGATCAGATCACACCGATGAAGTGCAATGTGGCGATCGCGCCGCTGGCAATGGCGGTGACGGCCCAGATGGCGGCGACTTTGCCACGAGCGCTGCGGCGCGGCCGGTAGCGGTCTCCCCGATCCACGGGGACGAATTCCGGTTCTTCCTCGACTACCTCTTCGGCATCTTCGACTTCCGGAACTTCAGGTTCGTCATCTGCTTCCTCGGTATCCGTGTCCGCAGCGACCGTCTCCTCGACCGGGCCAAACCTGCTGGCCAAATCGGGACCCTTCTTGTCCTCGGCGGGAGGGACCGAACCGTCCTTGGCCAGCTCCTTTTGGATAGCGCTGCCCAGGTCATCGAAGCTCGCTACCTGCGGTCGCGGCTCCTTCGTGTCCTCTTCAACGTGGATCACCGGAGCGTCCGTTGGTGCGGGAGATTCGGCAACCGGCGGCTCTACTTCCGGCTGCGGCTCCACCGCAGCCGCGGACTCTTCGGCTGGAGGTTGCTCAACCGCGGCCGTATCGGCTGTATCTCCCTCGGGGAAGGGAACGGCCTCCTTGCGTCCGGGATAGGTCTCGATGACTTCCGTTTCCTCGGGTCCAAGCAGGTCGCGGACCCGGGTGCGGTTGGGGGCCGGTGGCGGCGCCGCCGGCGGCTGCGAAGCGGGTGGCGCAGTGGGCGGTTTCGCCACTGGCTTATCCGTTAGCAAGGCAGAATTCGACGTAGAGGTCCCGCCCTTCATGAGCCGATCCATTCGAGCCTTCAGCTCATCGATCTGGCTGAGCAGTTCGTCTTCGTTTCTGCTTGGTGGATCACCCGGCATTGGAAATGCTCCTATCGCATACCCTTCACATGGGATTTCGGCAATAGCGCCTCGAATCTTGAGGGCCCAGAACAGGTTTCTCACGCTTTCCAAGCCGGGTGCAGGGCGTAACATGGCTCTCTGCTGATTCAGGGGTGAATGTATGAGACGTCTGGCGATTCCGATGATCGCGGCTGTTCTGATTGTTGCCGGATGCAACGGCGCCGACGAGGAGACGACCACAGCCGCGAACGGTGACACCGGGCAAGAAACCACCTCCCCCGGGCAAGACGTCCTAGTTGCCCAAAACGGGGACTCTGCCACCGTCCACTACATCGGAACGCTCGACGACGGCTCGCAGTTCGATTCCTCGCGAGATCGGGGCGAGCCGCTTACGTTTGTGGTCGGATCCGACCAGGTGATAAGGGGATTCGACGATGCGGTGCGGGGTATGGCAATTGGCGATGTCACCACAGTGAGGATCCCTCCCGCGGAAGCATATGGAGAAGTCGACACCGAACTCATATTCTCGGTCCCCATCGAGGAGGCCCCCGAAGATGTTGCCGTCGGTGACGAAGTTCTCATCGGTGGTGTCACAACTGGGCGGGTTACCAACGTCACCGAAGCCGAGGTGGAGATAGACACCAACCATCCTTTTGCCGGGCAAGCGCTGACGTTCGAGATCGAACTCATGACGATCGAGCGGTAAAGTAACCAGCGATAACACTAACTACCTTTCAGGGCGCTCAATACCCGAGTACGATCGAACGAGACAACGGGAGAAGATATGCCCCAGACATCCGACTACCCGCCCGTGCTCGATACCGCCATGGTCGCCGAGTTGCTTGGCATGAACGTCCAGGTGGTGCGTCGTATGGCCCGGGAGGGTTCTATCCCCTGCTACCGCATTCCTGGCGGGAGACCTTTTCGCTTCTTCCGCGACGAGGTCCTGGAATGGCTGAAGGGTTTCCCGGTTCACCCAGCCGATGAACCGGCCGATGAACCGGCCGACGAACCGGCCGACGAACGGGCCGACGAACGGGCCGACGAACCGGTAGACGCCTGATCACGGTGGAACGGGTCGGTTCTTGACGGTGAGTTCATGGTGGACTGAGCATCCTGATCTGGAGGCCGTGGCTAGACGCGGCCGGAGCGAACTCGAGGACGACACGGCTGCCGCTGAGCATGACACAGAATTGCTCAGGCGCCGCCGCCGCAGCCTCACCGATGTGTGTTTCGAGTGGATGAGCCGGGGCGATCTCGTCTCGATCGGCGTTGCCGACAGACAGTTCGAAGGGCAGTTGGTTGCGGCGGTGAATGATCTACTGGTTCTCGAGACCAGGACTGCACGAGTGGCGATCAACGTGAGCACTCTCCGGTTTGCGCGTAGCGAGCGGCGCGGCGCTTTTACGGGAACTACCGGGGAACGGGGGGTCAGCTCATTTCGCGCAGACTTGGGCCGCTACGAGATCGAAGGGAAGCCGGTCCGTCTTATCGGTCGGGAACCGGGCACCGACCTGACCGGCGTCATCGTCGCCGCCACTGAGGATCACGTGCTGTTGCGGAACGCCGCAGGCCTCGAGACGGTGGTGCCGCGGAGCGAGCTGGCTTGCGCCATCGAGGAAGCGACTAAGTCCCCGTGATGGTCGCGGTGGCCATCGCGATGCCGCCCTTGCCGTCCGAGATCGTATAGACGAACACGAACGGACTGCCGTCCCAGGCAGGGTCGCTGTCGAATTGGCACAGGTTTGTGCAGGTGAGCGTCCCGCTCGGTGTGGACCCACTCGGGTTGTAGTCGATGATGGTCAGCGGGTCGCCGTCGGCGTCGTAGTCGTTGTCGAGAACCCGGACAACGATCGTGGACCCGATGTTGCCGGAGGCGGTGTCGTTGACTGCAACCGGCGCGGTGTTGGGAGGTGGCGGCTCCGTTGTTGTCGTAGTTGTCGTCGGCGGGACCGTCGTTGTGGTCGTCGTGGTCGGAGGCAGCGTGGTGGTGGTCGTGGTCGCCGGGGGACCAGTCGTCGTCGTTGGAGCCAGCGTGGTGGTGGTCGTCGTGGTGGTGGTAGTCGTTGTCGTTGTTGTCGACGTTGTCGTTGGGGCCAATGTCGTTGTCGTCGGAGCCACCGTCGTCGTGGTTGCGGGAGCGACGAGAACCGTGGTCGGCGGCGGTGGAACGGTGGTCGTCGTCGTCGGCGCCTGGCTCACGGAAATCGGTCCGACCAGCCCGGCAGCGACAGCAGCTGCCACAGCAACGCTACCGCTGGCCACTGAGCCGAGCCATTCGGCAGCCCGCTGGAAACCGGACACAAACGGAACTTGCGCGAGAACGGTGAGCGGCCCCATGAGCCGCCGCAACCTGCTCGCCGAGATGTTGAGGAATGCCCGCACGACGAGCGGATCAAACTGCGTCCCCGCGTTGTCGCTGAGCTCGCGCAGGGCAAACCGGGGGCTCATGGCGGCCTGGTACGAGCGTCGTGCCGTCATCGCATCGAAAGCGTCGGCAACCGCCACAATCCTGGCCCCGAACGCAATCTCGGTTCCGGAAAGACCAAGCGGATAGCCGGCACCGTCCCAGCGCTCGTGGTGGTGGAGAATCGTGTCTGCCCACGACCCCAGAAATGGCTTGATGGGCTTGATCAACTCGTCGCCGAGGGTCGGGTGCTTCTTGATTGCGTGCCACTCGTCCTCGTCCAGCTTTCCCTCTTTGTTGAGAATCGCCTCTGCGACCTTGAGCTTGCCCACGTCGTGCAGCAAGGCCACCCAACGCAGCTTCTCTCTCTCCTCGAGCGGGACTCCCAGTTCTTCGGCAAGGACGTCGACAAAGGCTCTGGTCCGTTCCGCATGACCCCGAGTTAGCCGGTCATGCGCGTTGAGCGCGGCCACTAGAACGAGAACGGTCTCGCCGGCACGGGTTGGGTCGTCGTCTATACCCTTCTCTCGTGCCTCATGAATTCGCGCCTTGAGCTGTGCCGTCGTCCATGTGCGAAGTGCCACCTTGACCCGCGAAGGCGCAGCACCGGGGAAGACCAACGACATGTCGAGAAGGGCGGCGAGCGGCAAAAACTTGCGGGCCATGCGATCGGTGACGTTTACGACCAGAAACGACGACGCCAGCACTACGAGCCACCAGCCGACGGCTTCCATGAATGTGTCGTATCTGGGGAGCAGCCGGGCTACGACCGTGGCCGCAGCAACGCCGAGAATCAGGGGAACGATGAAGACGAGGACGCGCACAAGCCGGGATACCCATCTCCTGGGCTGCCACCTGACTTCCCTATTCATCGTCTCTCGACACCTCAGTCGTCCTCAGCGCGGCGCGCGCGACGGTTACCAGTTTCTATCGGACGGTCCTCACCGCCCCTGAACAAAAGTGGTCCCGATTAGCGCCCACCACTGGTTACAGTGCTTAGCGGGTAGGAAGGCGGTTCACGAGACGAGGAAGAACATGAAACGCCTGCGCGCCGCCGTGACCACCCTGACCCTCCTCGGCACGTTGCTGATCGCACTACCCGCCGCAGCCGCCCCCGGCGACGAGATCGTCCCGGGAAGTCTTCGTGTCGACGCTACGTACGAGAACATCGGTGTGCGCTGGTCGGTTTCGGGCGACGCCAACCTAGACAGCGGGATGACGCTCGAGTTCCGCAGGACCGGAACAACCGCCTGGCAGCCGGCTGCGATGGCGGTACGGGCCTACCCCGGCATCATCGTCAACGGCTCTCCGCTGGGCCTCGATTATTGGGGCGCCAGTGCCATGTTTCTCGAGCGCGGCACTACCTACGAGCTACGGGCAACGCTGACCGATCCAGATGGGGGCGGTGAGACCCGCACGACAACCGCGACGACTCGCCACGGCTTGGAGCCTGCCCCCTCCGGACCGGGTACCCGGACCCTCTACGTGGCCCCAGGCAACGGAGGCGGCTCCGGGACGCTGGCGGACCCGATCCGCGGTTTGCAGACCGCAGCCGACATGGCGCAGCCCGGCGATACGTTCATCGTCACTACCGGCATGTACGAGCCGTTCCAGATCATGACTTCCGGGACCGAAGAAAAGCCGATTGCATTCGTTGGATCCGGGCATGCGGTCATCGACGGTGCCGACACCGACCGCGGGGTCGTGACCGTGGGCAACTATGACCGCAACACGTCGCATGTTCTTCTGAGCGACCTGACAATCCAGAATGGTCATTGGGGTGTCGACGCCCAGAACACCCAAGACATCTCGATACTGCGCAACTCAATCAGGGACGTCGACTTCGGTGTCTACAACCGGCGCGGCAACGCCGTCGAGGCCCGCCAAGAGGTGTGTGACAACGTGATCGTGGGCCGCACCGATTGGCCGCAGGCCGGTATCCCCGGCGAACGGGGCATCGATCTGCGAGGAACCGGCAACGTCGTGTGCCACAACACCGTGCGCTACTTCGGGGACTGCGTTTCGCTCCAGCCGAGCACCGGCGACTCGTTTGGCAACGATGTCTACGGCAACGACGCCGCCTTCTGCGTCGATGACGGCATCGAGATCGACTACAACCAGTCGAATGTCCGGGTGTGGAGGAACCGGGTCACCAATGCCAGGATGGGTGTGAGCGTCCAGCCGATTGCCGGTGGCCCGGCCTACATCTTGCGCAACGAGTTCTTCAACCTCGAGAGCGTTCCCGTCAAGATGCACAATGACACGACCGGCTTTGTCGTTGCGCACAACACCGGCGTCAAGGTGGGGAACGGGCATGGGGACAACGGAGCCATGTGGCGCAACGCTACGTTCCGCAACAACGTCTTCATCGGCACGCGATACGCGTTCGAGTTCACAACGATCGCCGACGAAGGTTTCCGCGATCTGGACTACAACGCCTGGGGGACCACCCGCGAAATCGGTCCGGGAGGTCCGTGGTTCAAGTGGGACAACGTGCGCTACGACCGCATCGCCGATCTTCCCACCGGTGTCGAGGACAACGGCGTCGAGATCGGAATCCTGGAGCTGGTCGGGGCCGGCCTTCCCGCCGACTGGGATGTGGCGGTCGCTCCCGGCGTAGCCGATCTCCGCCCCGCTTCGGGCTCGGTTGCCATCAACGGCGGCGTGCAACTCGACAACCTGAACGATGCGTTCCCGATCGTCGGAGCACCCGACATGGGAGCCTTCGAGTACGGCTACGCCTTGCCTTCCTACGGGCCTCGCGTCGCGGGCGTCGGCGACCGGTTTGTTGATGTGCCGTCTGGTCATTTGTTCTATGACGAGATCGAATGGTTGGCTGAGACCGGAATCACCCGCGGCTGCAACCCACCAATCAACGACCGCTACTGCCCCGACAACAACGTCACCCGCGGCCAAATGGCCGCCTTCCTCGTCCGAGCCCTCAACCTCCCGGCCGGTCCGGGAGACACCTTCAGCGACGACGACGACTCGGTCTTCGAAGACGACATCGAAGCCCTAGCCAACTCCGGGATCACCCGCGGCTGCAACCCACCGATCAACGACCGCTACTGCCCTGACAACAACGTCACCCGCGGCCAAATGGCCGCCTTCCTCGTCCGAGCCCTGAACCTGGCTCCCAGCAGCGGAGATCCCTTCACCGACGACAACGACTCGGTCTTCGAAGACGACATCGAAGCCCTAGCCAACTCCGGGATCACCCGCGGCTGCAACCCACCAATCAACGACCGCTTCTGCCCCAACCAAAACGTCACCCGCGGCCAAATGGCCGCCTTCCTCTACCGAGCACTCACACCATGATTCAGGGTCGCGGAGGCTACCCGGGCGAGTCGCCCTGATTCAATGGGAAGACCCCTCGGGGCCGGTACAGCTGTTGGGCGGACGGAAACCGATCCGACTCGACCAACCTGCCGTCGACCAGATCGAGCACGCGATCTGCATATCTGAGTGCGTCCGGATCGTGCGTCGCCGCGATTGCTGCCGTTCCCCGGGCTGCTACCTGGGAAATGAGCCTCCACACGAGGTGCAGTCGTTTCAGGTCCTGGTGCGAGGACGGCTCATCGGCGAGCAGCAACGACGGGCTCCTCACCAGAGCCCGACCAATGGCAGCTCGTTGTTGCTCTCCAAGCGATGCGCCGTGCACCGGCCGGTTGAGCAGGTGTGAAATCTCGAGTTTCTCGGCAACGCCGGCCACATCGGTCTCTTCATCGGCAACCCTGCCGGGGAAGCTCATGTTCTCTCCAAGCGTCAACTCCGGAAGCAGGCCTAGGGATTGAGGAACGACGGCAACCTGTTCCCACGCCTCGGGCCTACTCAGCTCCCATTTCATGGACCCGGCATCGGGCGCCAGCCATCCGGCGAGGATGTTGAGCAGCGTCGTTTTGCCTGATCCCGACCTGCCACGCACGATCACGACCTCCCCCGGGGCAACGGCGAGCTCGAGACCATCGAGCACCGCTACCTTGTTGGCGCCCCGGGTGAATGTCTTGCAGATGCCGTCGAGGGTCAGCACCGGCTTCATGCCATCACCGTCCCGCGTTCCAGCCGGACCACCGCATCGGCAATCGAGATCACCTGGGCATCGTGCGAAGTGATGACCATGGTGGCCCCGAGCCGGCGTAGCCGGACGAGCCCGTCGACTGCCAGGTTTGCGGAGACCGCATCGAGCTCCGCGGTTGGCTCATCAGCGAGGATCAACGCCGGATCTCCAACCATGGCGGTCGCGAGCGCAGCACGCTGCTGTTGGCCGGCAGAGAGTGTCGCCGGCAATTCGTTTGCCAGTTCTTCGATCTCGAGGCTCTCCAGCAACGACATCTCGGGGTCGGTGCGCCTGACCCTGGCTGCCAATGCGAGGTGGTCCCAGACGCTGAGATAGGAAAGCAGGTTGGCCGCCGGGTCTTGGAACAGATAGGCCAGGTAGCGGGCGCGGAACCTGCGGCGGTCACGCGGTCGCATTGCCGTGAGATCGCGGCCCCCGATGGTGACCGTGCCGGAGAGAGGGAGGTCGATTCCGGCGAGGATGCGCAACAGCGTCGATTTGCCCGAACCGGAGGGTCCAGCGAGCACGGTGATCTGACCGGACGCAGCGGTCATCGACACCTCTTTGAGGGCCCAAACCACACCGTCCTCAGCCCGGTAGGTGCGGCTCACGTTGCGGCATTCGAGTGTGCGGTCAGTCACCATGACGAAGCAGCTCCGTTGCATCGGCGTTGTCTGCGGTCCGCTGCGCCAGTACTGCGGCAATGGCGGCAACGATGGCGGCGGCGAGCAATGAAAGAAGGGAAAGGTCGAGTGCCCCGATCCAACGGGGGCTCGGCGGGGTCTCCGGAACAGCGTCGAGGACCGCGTAGAGCAGTCCCGCTGCCAACCGGGCGGCGACCACCCCGGAAAGGGCACCGAGGATGGTGAGGGTCGCCATCTCCATGAAACCGGCGGCAAGGTGCTCTCGCCGGCGCAGACCCATGCGCCGCGCCAAGACGTAGGAGAGATTGCGGGAACGTTGCCGGGCATCGACATACAGCAGAACAGCACCAATCGCTATGAGGCCTCCCAGCGCCGCATAGATCTCCAGAAAGTCGAAAGTCCACACGACCGCTGCGAACCGCAGCTGGTCGAGAGTGGTGGTGGCCGCAACCGTGTAGGCGAACCCGACGCCGGCCGCACCCATCGCCTCCTCGATCTCCGTTTCGGAGCGATCCATGGTCCACATCAGGTAGCGGCTGGACCGAAGCCAACCTTCCGCGTCCCCCAACGCGTCGACATAGTGGTCCCGATTGACGATCACGAGGGGTCGGCCTCGGGTCATGCCGGGAAACGCATCGATGGTCGCCATCACTCTCACGTCGACATCGCCCGATCGCGATTCGAGTGTTCCACCGGCTAGGGATCCATTCGCTGCGATCGCCGACAGCGGACCGGCTCCCGGATCGACCGCGAGGGTGTCGAGGATCTCCTGCAGAGGCATCGGGGCGAACGAGTCGTGCCAGTAGGCGCCGCCCGTGAAAGTCTCGCTGTCGACGGCAAGCACGTCGACGAGCGTGTCTGCTAGTTCTGCCCGTTCCGTCTTGATGACAATGGTTGAAACGTCGCCGAGCTCGCCCGGCGGTTCGATCACGCCGAATACCGGCGTCGACACATCGGCGCCGATGAAGCTGCGTCCCTTGGCGTCGATGGTCGAGGTCGCGGATCGGGTCAGCGACGCCGCATAGACCAGCGTGGCCACCGGCAACGCCGCTCCGGCGATCAAAGCCAAGACGAGCGTCGGCGCTGTTGCCACTCGACGCGAGGCCAGATACGCAGCGTGAGTCACAGCGCCGATCCGCTTCACCAGCGGAAAGGCAACGATGAGCAATGCGGCAACCAGCAGAACGACTCCGGCGAACACCAGGAGGGGGAAGAACAGCACCAGCGGATCTACGGAACCGACAAACTGGCGCTGCTCGACGTTCACCGCCGAATCACCAATCAGCCGGCGCACCCAGATAGCTCCCCCGATTGCAGCCAACAGCCCGGGAATCCGCCATGGGAGTCTGCGCGCCACGCCATCTGTCTGATCGAGCAGCCGGCGGGTGCGGATGGCTACCACAACCCAGACTGCTACTAGACCGGCGGCAGAGCCGGCGAGCGCTACCCAGAGAGCGTCGACGCGAGCCACAGACTCGACGTTGCTCGAGGGACCAATAGCGCCGATGAGCAGGTTGGCGAGCCCCCAGCCGAACCCACCACCGATGACCACCGCCGGGAAGAACTCGAGGACCGCCTTCAACGACAAGGCTCCCGGTCCCGCTCCCAGCGCCGCGAGGTAGGCCAGCTCCTGTCGCCGTCGATCGACCCAGTACGACCCGGCTCCGCCCATGAGGCCGATGGCAGCAAGGGAAACCACGCCGGCAAGGGGAAGAATCGACGTTCCCAGCGCGTCCGTCAGGGCTGCAATCCGCCGGGTGGCGAGAGAGAGATCCGAGAGCACATTGGGTTGGGTGAAGAACGCCGGTATTTCGCTCTGATTCTCCTCGACGACCTCATCGATGCTCTCGAGAGTCGCAACCGCCTCTTGCGCGTCTCCCAGAGTGAGCCCATCGGTGTCGACCGGTATCTCCCAATCACCCAGAGTTCTGGCGTATTGCGCGTAGAGGCTGTCAAACAAGGCCGGGTCGTCGGCGAATACGTGGGTGTCGACAAGGACGATGAGCGGAGGTAGGTCGCCTTTGAAGTCGCGGCTGGTGATTCCTTCTACCGAGCACCAGTAGTCGTGTTGTTGCGAGTCGTAGATGTTGCGATACACGGCTGCCACGCCGATTTGACGCGGCTCCTGCCCACCGACCGCGAACTGGAGGGTGTCCCCGGGCCCGAGTTGCATGAACTCCGCCGCATACTCGTCGATGTACGCCCCCTCTCCGTGTTCGCCCTCGAGGAGGTCGATGTGTTCCCGGAATCCGTCGCGACCGACGAAACGCACTGTTGGGCGGGCCCCCGTGCCGTCGGCATTAGAGGCGCTGGCAAGCGTGCCCTCCAGGATCAGTTGCGGGTCTCCCAGCACCTCGCTGCCCGCGACCGCAGTCGTCAGGCTCTCCCGAGCAATGTCGAGTGGTGCGAAGTTGACGGTGCTGCCCCCAAACGAGGCCGGACAGCGGCCCTGAAGTTCCCGTTGGAGAGCTTCGCTCGATGCCGATGAAAGGAACAGAGGCGTGAGCGCGGCGACCGTGGCCAGGATCGTTGCGACCCCGAGGATGGCGAGCAGTCCGGCCGGTCGCCTGAAGAGCAGAGTGATGGCGCGGACAAAGGGAGGCGTCCTCAGCACCAGTCGCCTACCTCATCTCCACACCGAGGCAACAAGAAAGCGCGCATGAGAAGCGATCTTAGGGGCCGTCGGTGCAACGGGCTTCAACGCCCGCTCCCGCACCCGTCTTCGTAGAAGCGGAGCCGACCACGACAACCACGTAGCTCGGGTTCCATCCCCATTTTTCACTTTTAGTGCTAAATGTCATCCATTTCGGGTACCGCACCGAAAAGAGGAGCAAGACAAGGGAGATCCCCCGACTGCACGGCGCAGATGGGGAGAAGAAAGGAGAACTCCCATGCGCAAACTGATCGTGCTTCTCGGGGCCATGATGCTGGCATTGCTGCCGGCGAGTGGCGCCCTTGCCCAGTCATCGGAAGGACAGGTCGTGGTCGTCCACGGTGTCCCCGATCTCACCGTCGACGTTTACGTCAATGGTGCACTGACGCTCGAAGACTTCGAGTTCGGTACTGTCGCAGGCCCGCTGACGCTTCCGGCCGGTAGCTACGACCTCGAGGTCTACCCGGCAGATGCCGACCCGAGCTCGTCCGACCCGGCGCTCGCCGGATCGACTGACCTGCCTGGTGGCGCTTACGCGACCATCGCGGCTTACCTGCAAGAGGGCGGCGCCCCGACCCTCGGCGTGTTCGTGGAGAACAACTCCCCGACCGACGCAGGCAACGCTCGTATCACCGCCCGTCACCTCGCCGACTTCGGCGCTGTTGACATCCTCGCCAACGATGGCGCGGTTTGGGAAGGCGTGACCAACGGCGTGGGTGCCGACACCGACGTCCCGGCCGACACCTACAACATCAAGATCACCGCTGCCGGCGATGCCAGCACCGTTGCTTTCGATGCGGACCTGAACCTCGCTGAGGGCACCAACACCATC
Organism: Acidimicrobiia bacterium; assembly: GCA_030066875.1. Classification (GTDB taxonomy): domain Bacteria; phylum Actinomycetota; class Acidimicrobiia; order Spongiisociales; family UBA5794; genus JAAETI01. Next base: position 17,876 of record JASJAS010000090.1, read on the forward strand.
GCATACGCGATCGGCTCGGTTGCCGGCGGCTCGTTCCAGGTTGTGGCCAACGTCATCAGTGGCTTGCACACAGCCCCCGAGGGTATCCCCACGGGTAGCGGTGGCCTCTCGACGGACGGCAACGTTCTGCCCGTCGCCCTGACAGCGCTGGCTCTGCTCAGCCTGGTTGGCGGTACCGCACTGGTTGCTCGTCGCGAGCACAACTAGGAATACCAGTCCGATCAATGCGGGAGGCTCATCAATGAGCCTCCCGCTCCTATTTGGAGAACCCATGAGAATCACCCGGCGATTCCTCGGCCTGACGCTTCTCGCGATGGGAATCGTGCTGCTTGCCTTGGTCACCATTGTTGGGACACGCGACCGCGGCAACGCTGGCGATGCGGCCACTATTGAGTCAGCATTGCGACCGACCACGACGGCGGCCCCGCAGCCGGTGACTGCTTCAGAGGCTCCAACGACCATCGCGGCGCCGCAGCAGCTCGAGGAGATCGAGGAGTCGGTCACCTCTCCTCCGGCAACGGTGCCTGTCGTCGAACCCCTCCCGGTAGGGTTGCGGATCGACGCCCTCGAGGTCGATGCCCCGGTCGTGCCGTACGGTGTCGATGAGTCGGGCCAGATGGACGTTCCCGACAACGTGACGGACATCGCCTGGTACGAGTTTGGCCCGCGACCCGGTCAAGCCGGGTCGGCGGTACTTGCGGCCCACGTCGATCTAGAGAGCCAGGGTCCCGGGGTCTTCTTCGACTTGAAGACGCTGGAGGAAGGAGACCGCGTCACGGTTGTCAATGACGACGGCACCGAGGAAAGCTTCATCGTCTTCGCCAGAGTGGTCTACGACAAGGATGAGCTACCCCTCGACGTAATCTTCTCGCGCGAAGGCCCATCCGTCCTGACGTTGATCACCTGCGGAGGCGGTTTCAACAGCCGGCTGAGCAGCTACGACAGCAACGTTGTCGTCTATGCGATACCGGCGGACGCGTCGATTGCGAGCGTACCGGCTCTCTGACCGTTTTCGTCACGGGAGGGTATGTTTGAGAAGGAGGCCCTCCGGACGGGCGGCCCCCCGAACTATCGCCGTCCGGTTGCTAGCCAATCAAGGTCCTCCGCCCACCGGGGACGGCGCGTCTTGCCCAGGGACCGACCCATTTAGCGCCGTCCCCGGTCTCAATCCGGCTAGCAACGTAGACTGTGCTCGACATCGCAATCGGGGGGTTCGTATGGCCACCGCCACCAGTCGGCTACTGCCTACCCGGTGGACCAACCTCCACCGCTTGGTGCTGTCGGTCGCTGCAATCCTTCTCCTCTACTGGTCACACGAATGGATCAGGAGTTTCCGCGACAACATCACCGTCTCACACGCCGTCAACGCGCATCTCTGGAGATGGTTCGTGGCGGCTGGACTGGCCCTACTGGCCGGGCTCCTCTTCGGAACGTGTGTCCGCGATACGCCGCCGGGGCTCCCCTTCGACTGGAAACGACCGGTCGCCATCGGAACCGTTCCGCTATTCCTGGCAATGACGTGGCCCCCGATGGTTTGGGGATGGCCGGGGTATGACGCGGCCGGTCCGTTGTGGTCGCTTCGCCTCGTGTTCTTCAACGACGGCTACGCAACTGCCATTTGGCTCGTTGTCGGAGTCGCGATTGCGAGTGGCTTCTCGTATGGACTGGCGCAAGCCGGCGACGGGTAGCATCCGAACTCCGATGGACAGACTCAACGAAGCACCGGGCTGGGTAAGCGACGCCGTCTTCTATCAGATCTTCCCCGACCGTTTCGCCAGCTCGGATCGAGTCTTCAAACCGGCTCATCTTCAGGATTGGGACGCACCGCCCACGCGGCATGGCTTCAAGGGCGGCGACCTCCTCGGCATCGTGGAGAACCTGGACTATCTGACCGATCTGGGAGTCAACGCGCTCTATCTCAACCCGATCTTCGTTTCCGGCGCCAACCATCGCTATCACACGGACGACTACTACACGGTCGATCCGCTTCTCGGCGGGAACGAGGCTCTCGACAAGTTGCTCACTGAGTGCCATGCCCGCAGGATTCGGGTTGTACTCGACGGCGTTTTCAACCATGTGGGCAGGGGTTTCCACCAGTTCCACAATATCGTTGAGAACCGTGGCGAATCGCCCTACCTAGATTGGTTCACGATCGACGATCTGCCGCTCAAGCCCTACGGCAAGGGGAAGTCCAACTACCGGGCGTGGCACAACCTCAAGCCGCTTCCCCGGCTCAACACCGACAACCCGGACGTGCGTGAGTTCATCATGCAGGTGGCCGAGCACTGGGTGCGCCGCGGCATCGATGGGTGGCGGCTCGATGTCCCCGAAGAGATCACCGCCGCAGGTTTCTGGGAAGAGTTCCGGCGGCGAGTGAAGGCGGTCAACCCGGAGGCATATCTCGTCGGCGAGATCTGGGATGACAGCAGCGCATACATCAGCAACGGCACCAGGTTCGACGCAACCATGAACTACCTGTTGACGGTCGACATCCTCTCGTTTGCGGCCGGCTCCCACATCGACAAAGCCCACCTGCACTCCAATCGGGCCTACCAGCGGATGGCTCCACTGGAGGCCACCGAGTACGCCGCGCGCATCGAAGAAACCTTTGCCCGGTATCCGATGTCGGCGCAACTCGCCAACTTGAACCTGCTGGAGTCTCACGACACGCCACGCCTTCTGACCACGGTGTCGGGTGACAGGGCATCGGTCATCCTCAGCACGCTGCTGGCCATGACCTTTCCCGGTGCCCCCTGCGTCTACTACGGCACCGAGGTGGGGCTCGGCGGTTCGTTCGACCCCGATTGCCGCCGCGGCTTCCCGTGGGATGAGGCAACCTGGGACAGAAAGATCCTCGAGGCCCATCGCGAACTCATCGCGCTGCGCCACGCTCACCGGGCGCTCCGGTCACCCCACTACAGGACCCTCTTCGCTGACGGACATCTGTATGTGTTCGAACGCACGGACGGAAGCGACAAGCTGGTCGTCGCGGTGAACGCTGGAGAGGAACCTGTTTCGGTTGAGATGGCGGGCGAGTCGGTCCTCCTGTGGGGAACAGGTTCCGTCTCAACAGGTACAGCCACTGTTGCCCCTCGGTCGGGAGCGGTCTGGCGCATCAGCTAGGGCCGGGAGTTCGATTGCCCTCTCCGTAGGAGAGGCTCGAACTCCAAGCTGATTACGTTGCCGACTGAGCTATTCCTGGCCCCAGGTCACCGCTCTTTGGATGAACGCCGCCATCTGTTGTCGCGTCACGTACGCATCGGGGCAGAACCGATCGTTCTCGGGCGGGTTGCAACCACGCGACACGCCGGTGGCGCCCAGCTTGTCGATATCGAACCGGAAGATGGACTCGTCGTCGTCGACAAAGAGGTCGTGCATGCCCAGATCGGGCAAACCAAACGCCCGCACCAAGAACGCCGCCATCTGACCCCGCGTCACGTGATGTGTAGGACAGAACCTGTCGTTCAGTGGCGGATTGCAGCCACGGGTGACACCCGCCGTGCCCAACTGATCAATCACCGTCTCAAAGACGGAATCGTCGTCGTCCACGAAGAGGTCGGCCCCGACCCCGGCCGTATAACCGCGAGCCCGCACCAGAAACGCTGCCATCTGACCCCTAGTGACGAAGCTGTGCGGACAGAACAGCGTGTTCTCGGGTGGGTTGCAGCCTTGGGTTACTCGCTGGGTGGCCAGCCACAGCACATCCTCGAAGAAAGCATTCGACATGGGTACGTCATCGAAGTACGGATAGATCTCGACACGAACCGTCCCCGTATTCGAGCCGAGCCGAGCGTCCTCGACTTCGTAGTCGAAGGAATCCGTATACGGCACGGCGTGACCCGGCGGTGCCACCACGCCGTTGTGGGTGTAGGTCACGGTCCCCGACGGGTTGATTACCACCGAACCCTCGGCCGGCATACGAGTGATGTCGCGCAACGTCATCGGCTCGCCATCAGGTTCTGTGTCGTTTGCCAATACCGCCACCTCGACAGCCTGGCCGCGATGAACAAATGCTTCGTCGTCTACGACCATTGGGTTGCGGTTGACCGACTCCCAGTCGACCTGCCACTGGCTGGATGGGATGTTGGTCAGTTGGGCCGCCCCGGAGCCGTCAGGGTTCATAGTCCAGAGGTCGTCGTCCCCGTCGCGATTGGAGACGAACGCAATCTTGAGCCCGTCCGCCGACCACGCGGGTCCAGAGTCTCGCGTCGTTGGCGAGTTTGTGAGATTGACTGGGTTGGAGCCATCTGCCCCCATGGCCCACACTTCGAGCGCGGTGCCGAGTCCGGATGTGAAGGCGATCTTGTCCCCGCCGGGAGACCAGGCTGGATTTCCATCGCTGACCGTGGTCCTGGCGCTGGTGATGTTGCGGGGGTTGGACCCATCGGCGTTCATGAGAAAGATGTCGGTTGTACCGCCGACGAGCTTGCTGAAGGCGATGGTCGACCCATCTGGAGACCACGCCGCAGTCCACTCGACCTCCACGGTGAATGTCAGCTGCTGCGGATTTGATCCGTCGGCAGACATGACCCAGAGATCGCTGTTGCCGCCGTGCGCCGACCTGATCAGGATCCTGGTTCCGTCCGGGGACCAATCGAGAGGATGGCTGGGGCCGGTGAGGCTCGACGTCAGATTGACCTCGTTGGAGCCGTTCGGGTCCATTGTGTAGACGTCCACGCGAGAACCCACAAGGCGGCTGAACGCAATCCGGGTGCCGTCGGGAGACCAGCGGGGGAAGTCCTCGCGGTCTGTGTTAGTGGTTAGCCGCGTCGGCTGACTGCCGGCAAAATCGCGAATGTAGATTTCGCCGTTGGCTTCTTCGTGGTCACCGAGGAAGATGATCCGTCCGACGCCACCCGGAACGGTGCTCGCAGCTTCGCCGGGTACCACCGCCAAGCCCGTTGCAGCCAGCAGAAGAACCAAGAACAGACGCAGTGCGCCTAACACTTCCCACCTCCCAGGGTGTCCCAGTTACACGCTATGTGAACCATCGGACCGTGGGAAGACACTTCTCATCGGTTTTGGCGTTCCACAGCGGAACATGTTCCGCGCTCGGACGCCAGAATCTCGGGCTGGTCTCCCCAGCCCGACGTTCTGCGCAGCAGAACTCGAAGCTAACTCGCCAGAGGCGAGTTAGCCCTTGACAGCGCCCTGGGTGAGGCCGCTGACAATGCCCTTTTGCAGGAAGAGGAAGGTCAGCACGATGGGAACGGCACCCACTACGGCTCCGGCCATGAGTTGCCCCCAGTTTGAGGCGAAGTCTGACGTCGAGTACGTCTGCAGACCGACGATATACGTCTGTTGATCCAGCGACGTGAGCAACGTCCGCGACAGTATGAACTCGTTGAACACAAAGACGAACGTGATGATGAAGATCACCACCAGGGCCGGTCGGGTAAGCGGCAAGATGATCCGCCAGAAGACCGTCGTTGGGGGTGCTCCGTCGACAACCGCGGACTCGTCGAGCGACTGCGGAACCGAGTCCATGAAGCCCTTGATCAAGAAGGTATTGAATCCGATCGAGCCGCCCAAATAGACAAGGATCAGCCCGGGATGGGTGTCCAGCCCGATTGCCGGAAAGACCTCGCCCAGTTGGTCGAGCA
>JASJAS010000091.1 GCA_030066875.1 Acidimicrobiia bacterium
CCAAGAAGTTCATCGAGGCCGGCGCCTACGGTGGCAAGGGCGGGGATGCCCACAAGGCCGCGGTGGTCGGCGACACGATCGGCGACCCGTTCAAGGACACGTCGGGCCCGGCGATGAACATCGTCATCAAGGTGATGACGATCGTCAGCCTGATCTTCGCCTCGGCGTTCGTCTAGAGGACAGCGGCGAGAAGAGTGCGGGAGGAGGAAACCGCCCCCGGCGCAAGCCGGGGGCGGTTTGCATTGGAGGGCGCTCCACCGACGCCGAATCTCGCCGGTGGATGAACGCAGTGTGCGCGATCTTCAGGGGGATGTTGGCGGTAGGGCCGGCCGGACCTCAGCCTTGCTGGGCGGCGGCGATCGCGTCGAGGATCGACCGGACTACTTCTCGGCCGGCAGGGTCGTTGGGGACTGCCAGCCATTCGCCATCGACGAGGTCATGGAAGATCACGGTGAAGTGATTTGCGTCGGCAATCTTCACCAGTTCGACGTCGTACCCGGCTTCCTCGAGAACCGTACGAGCATCTTGGGATTGCCACGCCTCGCAGATCTCGTCGTCTTCGCCTGCCACCAGCACGACGCGCGCTGCCTGGTTTGTGAAGCCTGTGGTGCTGAAACCGAAGCGGTTGCCCTGGTACTCGTAATGACAGCCGGCAATGGGCACGATCACTTCGGGACGGGGTGTCCCGCTGAAGCAAACGTCGTAGCTTCCGTCCGGTCCGTATGCCGCCTCATTGAGCCCGACGTCGAGGGCGCCGGTCGCCCCCAGGGAATGACCGGCTACTGATATCGGCTGCCCGAGGTCGCCCCCGTAGTCGGCAGCGATGGTGTGGACGAAGCGGTAGGCGCATTCGGTGTCCTGTTGTAGGTCGGCCCAACGGCCCTGTTCGACGGCCTCTGTCGTCCTGCCGTTCGGTGCGAAGACCACGACGCCTTGACTTGCGAGAGCGGTGGCGGATTCCGCCCAGTCCTGCCAGCTGCCGCCCAGCCCGTGGAGCGCGTAGACGACAGGCCACGACCCGTCCGCCTCTGGGGCAAACACCGCGACCTCCTGAGTGGTTTCGTGAGAGACGACGGTGGAGGTCACACCGTAGGGAGTTCCGGCATCGGACTCGGATCCGCAGCCTGCCGTGAGGGCTACCAGCAGCAACATCGCCATCGGGAACACTGATCTCATGACGATCTCCCGTCGTTTCCACTGTATGTCTTCTTGGTTCTCGAGGGAAGGACGTCCTTGACAGTCAAACACGCAACAACTATGTTGCGCATTTGTACGCAACAAGAAAGTTGCGCGTTGCGGAGGGAGAGTCGAGGTGGCCAAGCAGGATCTCATCGAGCGGACCATTGAGGTTGCCAGCCCGATAGGCGAAGTGTGGAAAGCCCTCACGGTCGCCGAGAAACTGGCCCAGTGGTTCGGGGACACCGCAGAGGTCGATCTGCGGCCCGGTGGCGCCATCAAGTTCGGGTGGTCCGAATACGGCGATGCCGTCGCCGGCATCGTCGAAGAGGTGGAGGAGCCGACGACCTTCTCGTATCGGTGGGACGCAGGCACAGACGATGTCGGCACCATGTGGACCACCAAGGTCACGTTCACCCTGGATGAGTCCAACGGTGTGACGACGGTAACCGTTCGGGAAACCGGCCTCAGTCTGCTCCCCAACGAGCTCTACGGTCGGACGCTGGAAGAGAACTCGTCGGGCTGGACCGCCGAGCTCGCAGACTTGGTGGCTCTGCTCGCAAACGCCTCCGTGTAGTGGGCAGATCGGCAACAAACGAGACGTTCTGGGCGCTGTCCGATCCGGTGCGCATAGAGATCCTCGACAGAGTGGCCGCGGGCACGGAAGTCACAGTGACACAGCTGGCCGAGGTACTACCGATGAGTCGCCAGGCGGTGTCCCGGCATACGAAGACGCTGGAGGATTCGGGTCTCCTGGTGGGTATCAAAGCTGGGCGTGAATTCCGCTACCGGGTCGACCTGACCAGCTTGGATGAGGCGGGCAAGTGGCTGGAGGCGAGAACGAGCAGCTGGGAAGATGCTCTGCATCGGCTTGCGGACTATCTCGCCCGCACCGGGGACTAACCCCTTCCTCTACTGAGGAACCCAACCCACACCCAACAGATGTGGGCTGGCGCCCAAAATGCTCGCTTCCCGTTCGAGCATTTCCAAGAGCCCAAGCAACTTGGTCTGGCTCTCCTCGTCGGCCATACGCTCGTCGAGATCCGATGCGACCCAGCCGATGCCCTCGACTGCCAGTATCTCGACATCGACGAGTCCGGCTTCGAGCAACTCCTCCTCGAGATCACCCGGTAGATGGAAGTACGCAGTCGTGAAGTAGTCGGGATCGCCGGTGGGGTTGTGATGGTGGCCCGTAGCTGTGACCTTGCCCAGCAACCCTGCGAAGGCCGGATCATCGAAGAACCCGGAATCGAGTGCGTCGATCGCCGGTGCATATCGCGATATCGCCGCGGCAAACACCGGTGCTCCCGGTCGGGCAACCCGGATCGACTCGCGAATCGCAGTCAGACGGTCTTCACGTTCCTGCAGGTGATAGAGCGGTCCCAACAACAGAACTGCATCGCGCGTGTCGTCGGGCACCGGCAGCTGGCGAGCATCAGCAAGCGTCGCCCGGATTCCGCGCTCGGTTGCCTGGCGGACATGGCGAGGAACAACGTCGATCAAGTCGACCTCGTAGCCCGCGGCATCCAGCCAGTAGGCGTAGACCCCCGGACCGCCGCCAACGTCGAGTACAGTCGCCGGCGGTGGTTGCAGGTGGCGCTGCAAGATGATCTGGGTGCGGATGAGTTCGAGCTGGCCCAACCCGCTTTCCGAGAGCCGCGTGTCCTCGTCATAGCGGTCTTCGTAGTGGAAGAGGATGTCTTCGTCGAAAGTCATGTTGATGAACTACTCGATGCGATCAGCAAGCCCGCCACGATGCCTAGCCTACGCTTCCGGTCAATCGGAGTCCGCACCTTGCCAGTTGAGATCACATTCATCCGCCACGCCCAGACCACCGGCAACGCCGGGGGACGCTGGCAGGGTCATTCCAACTCCGCTCTCACCGAACTGGGCGAGGATCAGGCGGCTCGACTCGGCGTCAGATTGGGTCACATCGACTTTGATCTCGTGGTGTCAAGCGACCTCGATCGGACGATGGCCACAGCCGCCGTTCTCGGTCAACCTGTCGAACCCGACCCACGCTGGCGCGAACCCTTCTTCGGTTCCTGGGAGGACCTGACTACCGGCGAGATCATGGCGCAGGATCCTGAGCTGGTGGCCGCGCTGTTCAGAGGTGAAGACGTCGCCGCCCCCGGGGGCGGGGAACGAATGTCGGCGGTAGTCGAACGCAGCAAGCAAGCACTCGACGATCTCGTATCACGGATCGGCCAAGGACGGGTCGCAGTAGTTAGCCACGGGATGGCTCTGCTCCTGCTGATGGCCTCGATTCTCGAAACCAAACGCCCGAGCCCGCTCCGCCTTCTGGGCAACTCATCCACAGCGACCATCACATTCGACGGCGACGACTTCTCCGTCGAGGCCTACAACGACGACACCCACCTGGGCCACACGGCGCTGCCCCACTTCGGGTCGAGCCCCGAAGACACCGAGATGCTCCTCATCCGACACGGCAAAACCGTTGCCAACTCCGAGGGTCGTTGGCAAGGGCACACCGACGGGGTGCTCAACGCAGAGGGGCGGCGCCAGGCAGAACTCCTCAGCAAGTCGGTGCCGCCGCTCGATGTGCTCTATTCATCGTCGCTGTCACGGGCCGCGCAGACTGCCGCAGTCATTGCTGAGTCGCAGTCGCTGCAAGTACATGTCGATCCCAGGCTGAAGGAGATCGGGTTTGGGGCCTGGGAGGGAATGTCACCGCAGCAGATAGCACTCACGTTTCCCGACGAATACCAGATGTTCCGCTCCGGTACCGACCTGCCGCGCGGTGGCGACGGAGAGACGTTTGCCGGGGTACGGCAGCGCATGGAAGACGCCATCGGGTCCATCGTCGCGTCCAACCCGGGTAGAACAGTTGGAGTGGTTTCCCACGGCGGGGCTACGCGAGCCTACGTGACCGATGTCTTGGGAATGCCCTACGAGCATCGCCGCCGGCTCAGTGGTCTCGGCAACACGTGCTACGCCAGGCTTGCGTTCACCAGCCGGGGCCCAACCGTCGTCAGTTGGAACCTCGGGCCACACCTCACATGAGACTGCTCATCATCACCAACGATTATCCGCCCAAGTCAGGAGGAATCCAGACCTATCTGGGCAACCTGGTCGACGCATACCCCCACGAGATCCGAGTGCTGGCCCCCGCCGATGGTCCCGCGGCCGGAACGAACCGCGGCGAAGCGGTAGTGGGGCGAGGGCCGAGGCGGTTCATGTGGCCCACAAGACGAACCGTCGACTGGTTCATCGATGAGGTGCACAGATTCAAACCCGACGCAGTCCTGTTCGGTGCTCCCCACCCGCTGACGCAAGCGACCAACCGGTTGAGGAGCGAAACGGGCATACCTGTAGGCGTGCTCTGTCACGGTGCGGAGATCACCATCCCCGCTGCCGTGCCGGGGCTGCGCACTTGGCTGAAGCGAACGCTGCAGAAGGCCGATGTGCTTTTCGCCGTCAGCCGCTACACCCAACGTAGGGTGGGTCGTCTCACGGGCCGTGATGTCGTGCCGATCGGGGCCGGCGTCGATATCGACGTCTTCACACCCGCTGTGGCGCCCCCGACCAACGATCCGCCCGTTGTGGGGTGTGTTAGCCGGTTTGTTCCCCGCAAGGGTCAGCACCGCCTCATCGCCGCCGTCGCGGAGATGCAAAGGCAGGGGCGGACTGTTGATCTGTGGATCATCGGCAAGGGCCGGATGGAGCAGAAGCTGCGACGACTTGCCGATCGGTCGGGAGTTTCGGTTCGGTTTGAGATCGATGTCCCCTGGGCGGAGCTCGCCGAGCTGTACCGCGCGATGGACGTCTTCTGCATGCCGTGTCGTAGTCGCTGGGGCGGACTCGAGGTAGAGGGGCTCGGCCTCGTGTTCCTGGAAGCAGCTGCGGCGGGCCTCCCGGTTCTCGCCGGCTCCTCGGGAGGTTCCCCTGAAACGGTCTTGCCGGGTGAAACCGGCTATGTGGTCGATTCCGTCTCGGACATCGTCGACGGCCTCGGATTGCTCCTAGACGATCGCGCCGCAGCTCGAGAAATGGGGGCTAAAGGCCGGCGGCGGGTCGTCGAGGAATACGTGTGGGACCGGGTGGCCGCCAACCTCGTTGCCGGCTTTCGGTCTTGACACGGAGCGAGATCTGGCGTAATCATCGTTCCCGCTCCACGTCCTCTAGCCGGCCGCGGGACCGCGTCCCGAGAGCCACATGTCACAGAAACTTGTCATAGTTGAGTCTCCCGCCAAGGCGCGGACCATCTCCGGGTACCTCGGCGAAGACTTCGTCGTGGAGTCATCGATCGGGCACATTCGCGACATTCCCGCCAAGGCCGCGGACGCTCCCAAGAGCTTGCAGGACGAGTGGCGGCGGACCCGCTACGGCGTCGATGTCGACAACGATTTCAAGCCGCTCTACGTGGTCTCGCCGGACAAGAAGCAGCAAGTGACGAAGCTGAAGCGACTTCTCAAAGACGCCGACGAGCTCTACCTCGCTACCGACGAAGATCGGGAAGGAGAAGCGATCGCCTGGCATCTCATCGAGACGCTGAATCCCCGAGTGCCGGTGCGGCGCATGGTGTTCCATGAGATCACTCCGGCGGCCATCGCCGAAGCGGCGGATCATCCCCGCGAGCTCGACAGGCGGTTGGTCGATGCGCAGGAGGCGCGTCGCATCCTCGATCGGCTTTATGGGTACGAGGTTTCACCAGTGCTGTGGCGGAAGATCAAACGGGGCCTCTCGGCCGGCCGAGTTCAGTCCCCGGCAACCCGGATCATCGTCGACCGGGAACGCGAGCGAATGGCCTTTGTCGCTGCCACCTATTGGGATCTCGACGCCGACTTCGACACGGAGCACGGCTCCTTCGCCGCAACGCTGGTGTCCGTCGACGGTATGCCGGTGGCTACCGGCCGGGATTTTGACGAGCAGGGCAAGCTCAAGGGGAACAAGAAGCTGGTGATCGACGAGGAACGAGCCACTTCGCTCGCTGCCGATCTCGTCGACGTCACCGGCGAGATCACCTCCGTGGAGTCCAAGCCGTACACCCGCCGCCCCTACCCGCCGTTCCGCACTTCCACTTTGCAGCAGGAGGCGGGCCGCAAGCTGCGCTTCGGGGCGCGGCGCACAATGTCGGCCGCACAACGACTCTACGAAGGCGGATTCATCACATACATGCGGACCGACTCGCTGACCCTGTCGGACGCTGCGATCGGAGCGGCGCGCAGTTTGGTAGCCGATCGCTATGGGGCCGAGTACCTCCCGAACAAGCCCCGGCTCTACACGAGCAAAGTCAAGAACGCCCAAGAGGCGCACGAAGCAATTCGCCCAGCCGGCGACGATTTCAAATCACCCAAGACCGTGGCGGCTCAGTTCGGACCCTCCGCCGACGAGACCCGCCTCTACGACCTCATCTGGAAGCGCACAGTGGCATCGCAGATGAAGGACGCAAAAGGGGAGAGCATCAAGGTGACGGTGGGAGCCACCTCTCGCGGCGGATCGGCCACTCAGTTCGCCGCGTCCGGCACAACCATCCTGTTCCCAGGATTCCTCCGCGCCTATGTCGAAGGAAGCGACGATCCGGAAGCTGCCCTCGATGATCAGGAACGGATCCTGCCCCCGGTAACCGAGGGCGAACCCGCCACTGCAAGTAGCGTCGAACCAAAGGGCCACGAAACCAAGCCGCCGGCACGCTACACCGAGGCATCCCTCATCAAACGTCTCGAAGAGCTGAGCATCGGCCGGCCTTCGACCTATGCCTCGATCATCAGCACCATCCAGGACCGCGGCTATGCCTACAAGAAGGGCGCTGCGCTCGTCCCCACCTTTACCGCCTTTGCGGCAGTTGCGCTCATGGAGCAGCACTTCTCGGATCTCGTGGACTATGCCTTCACCGCTCGCATGGAGGATGACCTGGACGAGATCGCCAACGGCAACCGGGAAGCCATTCCCTGGCTCAAGAGCTTCTACTTCGGAAACGGCCACGCCGGCCTCAAGAACCTGGTCTCGGCCAACATCGAGGAGATCGATGCGCGCGAAATCAATGCCATTCCGATCGGAGAGGATGAGGAGGGGCGCACGGTGGTCGCCCGATCGGGCAAGTTCGGGCCCTATGTCCAGCGCGGTGAGGAGACTGCGAGTATCCCCAACGACCTGGCTCCCGACGAGCTCACCGTCGCCAAGGCGATCGAGTTTCTCGAGGCGCCCAACGGGGATCGCATCCTGGGCGTCGATCCCGAGACCGGTCTCGATGTGACCCTGCGCAATGGCCGCTTCGGTGCATACGTGCAGCTGGGAGAGCAGGTAGAGGGCAGCAGCACCAAACCCAAACGCGCTTCTCTCTTCAAGGGCATGGACGAAGACAGCATTGGTCTCGAACAGGCGCTGCGTTTGCTGAGCCTGCCTCGCGTAGTCGGCCAGCACCCCGAGGACGGTGTCGATATCACCGCACAAAACGGGCGCTACGGGCCATATCTGTCGTGGGGCAAAGAGACCAGGAGTCTGGAGACCGAAGAGCAGCTCTTCACGGTCGATCTGAACGACGCAGTACGGCGGTTCAAGGAGGAAAAGAGGCGGGGGAGACGCGCAGCAACGCCGCCGCTCCGTGAGCTCGGTGACGATCCCAATTCCGGCAAGCCGGTCGTCATCAAAGACGGACGCTTCGGGCCCTATGTCACCGACGGGGAAACCAACGCTTCGCTGCGGGTTGCGGACACGATCGAGGGCATGACGATCGATCGAGCTGCCGAGTTGCTTCAGCTGCGGCGGGAGCGTGTCGCTGCCCAGGGTGGGTCTGCCAAAGGCAGGAAGAAGGCGACCGGCAAGAAGAAGGCTGCGAAGAAGAAGTCGTAGCCCCCTTCCTGTTCTTGCGGATCCGGGGGGCGTACAAGGCCGCCGTTGTACGCAAGAACGAATGGGGAGCTTGTTCATGCGGCGCCGCTAATGCATCAACGTCACTCGGCAGCGCCGTTCCTCTAGGGTGATGAGGCGATGACCTCTGAGGAATCGGCTCCCCGCACAATCCGTTCGATGATGACGACGGGCCCCTTCGCCCGCTTCTTCTGGGCGGCGATAGTCGGCTCGACCGGCGATTGGGTAACGGTGTTCGCCCTGCTCACCCTGGCGGACCGGATCGGGTCGCAGGAGGGCATCCTGGTCGCATTGATGGCCCGGATCCTTCCCGGCCTATTCCTTGGTGGTCTGGTGGGTGTCATCTCGGACCGCATGGATCGCCGCAAGCTCGTTGTATTCGCAGATGTGGGGCGTGGTGTTGTAGTTCCGTTCCTGGCCTTTGTCGATAGCCTGCCCGCACTGGTTGGGCTCACGCTCATCCTGGAGATGTTCAGCCTTCTTGGTCAGACACCGCGCACCGCAATGGTGCCGCGCCTGGTCCGGCCCGAGAACCTGGTCAGCGCCAACAGTCTCATGCTCGGCGCGGCCTACGGCACCATTCCCCTGGGCTCAGCGCTGTTGTTCGTACTGGCCGGCTTTCCCGATTTTTCGCTCGGAGGAATCGTCCCTGTGGGCAACGAAGGACTCGTGGTCCCCTTCGCGGTCGATTCGTTGACCTTCTTCGCCTCCGGGCTAATGGTCGCCAGTCTCCCCAGGATCGAGTCGCCGTTGGTCGAGGCAGCCGACAGCAACAACGTCGACCTGAAGAGCACGTGGCGAGATTTTGTCGCCGGCATCAAGTTCTTCGCCACCGACCCTTCAGTGCGGAGGGTCATCGTCGGTATGACAACGGCGCTGTTCGGTGGAGGAACGATCGTGGTCCTGGGTCCGGAGTTCGCCAACAACGTGCTCAGCGCCGACGTCGCCGGTTTCTACGCCATCATCACCATGCTCGGCGCCGGCGCCCTTGGCGGCCTTGTCTCCGTCTCCCTCAATGAACACCGCATCATCCACCGCGACCTGGCTTTTGGTATCGCCACTGCAACCGCCGGCGTCGGTCTCTCCGCTGCAGCGATGGTTACCACGGTTCCCGGTGCGGCCGCGTGGATGACTGTGATGGGGTTCGGTGCCGGATCGGCCTACCTCATGGGTCTCACCCATCTTCACGAATACGTCGACGACGAGATGCGGGGCCGGGTGCTGGCCACACTGTTCGGGTTGATGCGGATCGGGCTGTTCGTTGCGATGGCGCTGGCAGTCCCTCTGGTCGACGTCTTCCGTGGTTTCGAAGTCGGCCGCCTCAACGACCCCACCCGGGTCGTGTTGTTCCTCGGTGGTTTGACCATGGTCGCTGCCGGTGTCGGGGTTCTGTGGGCCTTGCGTTCCACGGTGACGTCGCCGACACTGGGCCGTGAAGCCCAGGACATCATCGCTGCCGCCAACCGAGCGCGGAGAAGGCGAACGACGACCCGCCACAAACACGAGGAAGAAGAGTCTTGACCGGCCACTACATCGCCCTCGAAGGGATCGAGGGCACCGGCAAATCAACCATTGCGGTTCGCCTCGCCGAGTATCTGGAGAAACGGGGCATCGATGTGCTCCGCGTGCGGGAGCCGGGGGGGACCGTTACCGGCGAGAGAATTCGCCACGTCCTGCTGGATCCTGGTGGATCGGTTGCGCCGTGGAGCGAAGCGCTCTTGTTCTCAGCAGCTCGAGCCCAACTGGCTCACGAACTGGTCGGCCCGGCACTCGAGTCGGGCAGCTGGGTCGTTAGCGATCGATCTGTCTATTCGTCGCTCGCCTACCAGGGGGGCGGTCGCGGGCTCGGTGTCGCCGCGGTGCGAGCTGTCAACGAGCCCGGCCTCGGCAAGGTGTGGCCGGAGATGGTCATCCTGCTTCGCTTGGATGCTGCCACCGGTCTGGCTCGGCAGGAGAATGCCGACCGCATTGGCGGCGAGGGAGTCGAGTTCCAGGCGGCCGTGGCCACGGCCTTCGATGAGCTAGCCACCGGCGAACCGGACCGGTTTGTAGTTGTCGATGCAACGGACGATGTGGAGACGGTGTGGCGAGCCGTGATCGAACGTGTGGAGGATCGATGGGCGATCTCTTCGCAGGCGTGATCGGACATGCCGCCGTCACCAGCGTGCTGGCGCGAGACGTCGGTGAGCCTGCACACGCCTACCTGTTCGTCGGTCCTCATGGTGTCGGCAAAGCGACCGTGGCCCGCCGGTTCGCCGCCGGGATCCTGTGCGGAGGCGACGGGCATTGCCGGAGTCGGGTAATGCGGGGGTTGCATCCCGATGTCGTGCTGGTCGAACCCGATGGGCGTTCGGCGATAACCGTCGAGCAAGCCCGCAACACTGTGGCCCTCGCCAACCTCGCTCCCGTCGAAGGCGAACGCAAACTCTTCATCCTCGAGGAAGGCGGGGCGATGAACGACGAGGCCGCCAATGCTCTGCTCAAGACCCTCGAAGAACCGACAGCGTCAACGATCTTTCTCGTGATCGCCGAGTCGGAAGACGATCTCCCGGAAACTGTGGCAAGCCGGTGCCGAACCATTGTGTTCGGGCGCGTACCGGAAACCGACGTTGCCGCAGGCTTGGCCGACCTCGGGATAGATGAAGAGAGGGCCGAGCAGGCGAGCCGCATCTCCGGGGGGCGTCCCGGACTAGCGATCTCGCTTGCCACCAGGGCTGATGTTGCTGCGTTCCGCAATGTCTGGATGAGCGTGCCGCTTCGCCTTTCCGAGCATCCTGGCGACGGGTTCAGGCTTGCCGATGAGGTGATGAACGCCGCCGAGCCGTTGTTGGCGGCCCTCAAAGAGCGCCAGGTCGACGAAGCGGCCGCTCTCGAAGCAGAAGGCGGTTTGAGCAAGGCGGTCGAGCAACGCCAAGCACGCGAACTCAAACGCGCTACCACCGCCCTACACGTATCGGGGCTGGAGATACTGTCCGGGTTCTACCGGGATGTGGCGGCGGCGCAGCTGGGCGGTGCGGTGCGCAACCCCGACATACCGACACCCTCGCTGACCAGCGTTACGCCGCGTCGTGCGGTGCGCAACGCTGATCGCATTCTCGAAGCGATCGAGGCGATCGAAGCGAACCAGCGCCCCCGCCTGGCGCTGGCGGCTCTCTTCGCCGACATCGGCGGCCCCTGACATGAAGGACCGACCCAACGCGACCGCCGCCGCCTTCGTGAACGTCATGAAGCATCCCATTGGGTGGCTGAGCCGTATCGTGGTCGATGCGGACATAAACGGTCGCGAGCATCTTCCCGAGTCTGCTCCCTACATCGTCACGGCCAATCATCTTTCCCTGGTCGATCCCGTGTTCGTCACCCTTGCCGTGGGGCAGCTGGTTCAGTTCCTGGCGCTCGACGAGCTCTTCGAGCAGTCCAAGGTCCTGGACGGAATGATGTACTACTTCGGCGCAATACCCATCTCTCGGGTGCACCCGCCGTTGGGGGCGATCAAACGGGCGCTAGAGGTGCTGGAGGCGGGAGAGGTTCTTGGCGTATTCCCTGAAGGAGGTCGAGCCGAGTACTGGAGAGAGCGGCCGATCAAACGTGGTGCCGCCTGGCTGGCCCTGGCCACGAACTCACCGATCGTGCCGTGTGCCATCACCGGAACCGAAGCCACGATGAGCCTGCGCAACCCTGAGGTGAAGGTTCCCTCGATTCGGCTGTCGCTTCATCCACCGCTCCATCCCGCAACGTACACGGACCGAGAGGATCCCCTGGGAGCGATGATGGACGACTGGACGGCAATCCTCGATGCCGAGATCGACCACTGGCAACCGGCGTTAAGACCGTCGGAAGGTCCGTCGAATAGCCCGGCGGAGAACCCTGCGGAAGGACACGCAGAATGACCAGCCGAATGGACGGAATGCGAGTGCTGGTGACCGGCGCCACCGGGCTCATCGGAACGGCGCTGTGCGCCTCGTTGCGAAACGATGGTGCTGAGGTGAAGCGGCTTGTACGACGTCCGGCCGCCAACTCCGATGAGCTCTCTTGGAACCCCGCAGCCGGAGAACTCGATGCAGATGCGGTCGAGGGGTACGACGCGGTCATTCACCTCGCTGGAGCCGGGATTGGTGACAAGCGATGGTCGGCTGCCCGCCGAAAGCTGATCCTCGATTCCCGGGTCGAACCGACCCGCCTACTGGCAGAACGTCTCGCCGCGGTCGAGAAGCGGCCACAGGTGTTCGTCTCGGCTTCGGCAATAGGTTTCTACGGAGACCGGACGGAGCCGGTTACCGAGGCCGACGGCCCGGCCGACCCCGCCGACTTCCTTTCGGAAGTGGTCGTCGCCTGGGAAGGGGCGACACGACCCGCCGCAGATGCTGGTATCCGCACGGTTCAACCCCGCACCGGGATCGTGCTGGCCAAGCAAGGGGGCGCGCTGGTCAGGTTGCT
Organism: Acidimicrobiia bacterium; assembly: GCA_030066875.1. Classification (GTDB taxonomy): domain Bacteria; phylum Actinomycetota; class Acidimicrobiia; order Spongiisociales; family UBA5794; genus JAAETI01. The sequence continues at coordinate 12,442 of JASJAS010000091.1, forward strand.
GCTGCCTTTCCGGCTCGGGATTGGTGGCAAGCTCGGTAATGGAGAAACCGTGTGGAGTTGGATCACCCTCGCCGACGAGGTGCGGGCGATCAAGCACTTGCTCACCTCGAACTTGCACGGACCCGTGAACCTGACTGCCCCCAACCCGGTGACCAACGCCGAGCTCACGAAGGTGCTCGGGCGCGTGCTGCGGCGGCCGACGGTTATTCCCGTACCCCGGTTTGGGCTGAACCTGCTCCTCGGAGAGGAACTGGCCACAGCGCTGCTGTTCACCTCGGCGCGGGTGCTTCCTGCCAAACTGCTCGAATCCGGCTTCGAGTTCCACCACCCCCGCATCGAGTCCGCCCTTGCCGAGCTGCTCGGATCGACATGATCATCGGCGGGTACCCGGGGATGCGGTCCGAGGTGGCTGCGCTACCATTGCGGGCCCTTCGCCGGGGTAGCTCAGTCGGTAGAGCGACGCACTCGTAATGCGTAGGTCACGGGTTCGATTCCCGTCTCCGGCTCCGCAAGGCCTGATCCTTGGTCGCTGCCCGGCCTCGCTGGCCGGACTGGCGACGGTCGGGCTGCTTTCGAGCCCTGTTCGGTCTCGACGCAGCCCTTCATGGAACCGGCCTTGCAGGCCGGTGCTGTATGGCAGGTCACGGGTTCGATTCCCGTCTCCGGCTCGGCAGGCGCGTCCAAGGAGCGTCGATGGCTGATCAGGCCAACTTCGAACGCGATGCGATGGAGTATGCATCCCAGCTCTATTCCGCCGCGCTGCGGATGACGCGTAACCCGGCCGATGCTGAGGACATCGTCCAAGAGACGTACCTCAAGGCGTACCGGGCCTACGACACCTTTCAGGAGGGAACCAACCTCAAGGCCTGGCTCTATCGCATCCTGACCAACACCTACATAAACCGCTATCGGAAGCAGCAGCGCCGTCCAGCCGAGGTCGAACTCGGCGAGTTGCAGGACCTCTACCTCTTCAAGAGACTCGGGGAGCAGTCGGGCGCCGAACGGAGCACCGAGGAATCCGTCTTGGAGGCGATGGTCGACACGGACATCAAGGCTGCGCTCGAGTCTCTTCCCGAGCGATTCCGAATGCCGGTTCTGCTCGCCGACGTGGAAGGTTTCTCCTACAAGGAGATCGCTCAGATCATCGACGTTCCGATAGGAACCGTGATGTCGCGACTCCATCGGGGAAGAAAAGCGCTGCAAAAGAAGTTGTGGTCATTAGCCGAAGAACGCGGACTCACGGGACCTTCGCAATGAACGCCGGATGCGATCACGCAGTCGACTACCTGTATCAGTACATCGATGAGGAACTCACCTGGGCCCGCCGAGTCCGCGTTCGATGGCACCTGCGACGCTGCGGACCGTGTGTCCATGCGTTCGACTTCGAGACCAAGCTCAAGGCCAAGATCCGTGAGGGCGGTCGCGACGAACCACCTCAGGAACTTTTTGACCGGCTCCGTGCGTTGATTGAACAGGAAGCAGCCGAAGGTCAGGACACTTGATCGGCTGTGCTGCCGGCCGGGACCGATGACCGGCTGACAAACAAGGAAACGCACCAAATGGCTGATAGCACACTCAAAGGCAAGAGGATCCTGGGGACTGCTCGTCCTCCCAAGGTTCACAGCGAGCAGCGCACCTGCGCCAAAGCGGGGTGCGAAACCTTGCTTTCTCGGTACAACCGGCGTGAGTTTTGTTACGCCCATGCCCCGACCAAATTCCCGAGGTTGCGCGGCCGGGTCGTACCCGAGAGCTGAGCCGCCTCGGCAGAGCCCCAGGTTGCTACCGAAGCAATCGCGTCACCACCACAAGGGATGCGACGCTGGTATTTCGTCGCACCGTGCCGACTGACTATCGTCGCGCTCGATGAAGGAGACCCTGACAAACGTTGTGGGCGCGCTCGTGGTTTTGCTGCTGTTCGTTCCCGCGCCTCTGGCGGTTGTCGGTACCCCGGCGGCATATGCAACCGGTAGCCCCCAAGTGGTCGCTGCCGAACCCGCTGTTGAGGTTCCCGAGGAATCCGAGGACGACGAAGAGGACCCGTGGACGGCGCGCTTTCTCGCTCCAGCGGTGGTGGTACTCGGAGCGCTGACTGTCGGTGCCTCGCTTGCGTACTACGTGGTTCGGGTGCGCGGCCGTTACCGCGTGGTCCACTGAGCGTCGCTCGACCCGTTGCCCCTTAAGACCTAGTACTTTGCGGTACATGACAACCGCGACCTGGGACTCTGCCGTTTCCATCGCCCGCCGGCTCGCCGGCAAATACCCCCTCGAAGGCACCTATCACGAGGCGCGTTTGGCGCGGCAAGTCCCGCTGTTGGTCGAACGAGCAACCGCGCTCGTTTCGGCCGAAACCGGCCTGGAGGCTCCGGGAACCCCTGAGGTCGCAGTTGTGAGTCGCACAGAATGGGTGCAGAACAACATCGCGTCGTTCTCAGAGCTGATGGCGCCGCTGCAGGACACTATTGGACAGCAGAAAGCCATCGGGCGCGGAGTTGCCGGACGCATCATGGCTGCAGAACTCGGTGCCGTTCTCGGTTTTCTCTCGCGGCGCGTACTCGGCCAATACGAGCTGGTGCTGCCGACCAGCGATGGGAGCGATGGCGATACCGTGATGTTCGTCGGGGCCAACATCCTCTCGATGGAGCGCCGCTTCGAGTTCCGGCCCGCCGAGTTCCGTTTCTGGGTAGCGCTGCACGAGTCGACACACCGCATTCAGTTCCAGGGAGTCCCCTGGCTGCGTTCATACTTCCTCGGCCTCGTCGAGGAGCTCGTCAAAGCGTCGAAACCAGAACCGGGACGAATGGCCCGCGTCGCCGAGGAAATCCGCGAAGCCTCGATGCAAGGTCGCCCCCTCGTGGACGAGCAGGGGCTCTTCGGTCTGCTGGCAAGTCCCGACCAGCGGGAAGTCATCGGCAAGGTGCAGGCGCTGATGTCGCTGTTGGAAGGGCACGGCCACGTGGTGATGGATCGCATCGGAGAACGAGAACTGGTTAGCCAGGCACGGATGTCGCGAACGCTGGCCGCGCGCCGTAACGACCCCCGCACCGCCATGTTCATGCGTCTCGTCGGATTGGAGATGAAGATGCGCCAGTACGACTTGGGGGCCAAGTTCATCCAGGGTGTTGAGCGGCAGGCGGGCTGGTCGGCACTCGACGCCGCTTGGCTGCGGCCGTCGAACCTACCCACCCTCGAGGAAATCGAGGACCCGGTGTCATGGCTGTATCGGGTGGGTTGACCGCGCTGGCTGAAGCGGTCACGGCGGCCGTAGAGAGATTGGAGCCGGGCCCCGTCGTCGTCGCTTTGAGTGGCGGACCCGACTCGGCCGTTGCCGCCTGGGCATGCACCCAGGCCAAAGGAACGGATTCGGTCCGCGCCGTCCATATCGACCACGGTTGGGACGCTTCAGCTGCGATGCTCGCTGCGGCCCAAGCTGTAGCGGATCGGTTGGCAATTGAAATGAAGATCGTCCAGGTGACCTTGCCGAGCGGGCCGTCGCCGGAGGGCATTGCGCGAGAAGCGCGTCTCTCTGCACTGGTCGATGCCGCCGGCTCCGATCGCATCGTTACCGGGCATCATGCCGACGATGTCGCGGAGACAGTTGTCGGCAACTTGCTGCGCGGAGCCGGAGTGACCGGCCTGGCTGGAATTCCCGCCGACCGGGGCCCCTTTGTGCGGCCTCTGCTCTCCTTCCGGCGGAGCGATCTCCGCCAGCTTGGCGAGTACCTCGAGTTGCCCTTTACCGACGACCCCGCCAATGAGGACCGCACATTGCGACGCAACCTCATCCGGCATGAGCTGCTCCCTGAACTCGATCGGCATATCCAGGGAGAGTTGGTGAGCCTATTGGGCCGTACCGCGAGCCACATGGCGGCGATCGACGCCTACCTCGATCTGATCACGCCGCATCTCGGTGCTACCGCAGACGAGAGTGCAATCCTCGTGCCAACTGCCCCGCTGGTGACCGCTCCCAATGCCCTTGCCGTTCGGATGGTCAGGTCGGTTCTGCGCCGGATCAATCCTCCCTATCCGGGAACGAGCCGCGAGGTTGCTGCGGTGCTCGGTGTCGCCAGGGGTGAAACGTCTCGGGTCGATCTGAGCTCTGGCTGGGTTGCGGTCGGCGAGGGACCCCATGTCGCGATCTACCGCCCTGAGCCGGCCGATCCACCGCCGCAGACCGCGTTGCCCGTGCCGGGCCGAGTCCGGTTCGGAAATCACGTCATAGCGGCAAGACTGGTCGAGTCGGGCTACAAAGCCCACATGTCTCATGACCGGGCTCGGGTCGCCGTGGCTGATGACCTGGTTGTCCGGGCTGCAGCACCGGGAGACCGCATTACTTTGGCCTCCGGCAGCAAGACCGTGGCCGACGCTTTCAACGAATCGGCTATTCCGCAGCGGAAACGCCCGGCTTGGCCGCTCGTCGTGCGCCATGCCAGAATCGTTTGGATTGCCGGCGTGCGGGTGGCCGGCTGGGCGCGAGACGCATCGGCCGGCACCTGGATCGAACTCGAAAGGCGAACGGAGTGAAGGTAGCAAGAGTCCTCATCACGGCTGAGGAGATTCAGGCGAAGCTTGCTGAGATGGGGGCGGAGATAACACGGGACTACGAGGGACGTGATCTGCTGATGATCGGCATCCTCAAGGGAGCCTTTGTCGTTCTCGCTGATCTGGCCCGCCATGTGCAGCTTCCCGTGGAAACCGATTTCATGGCGGTTTCCTCGTACCACGGTGGCACTCACAGCTCAGGAGTCGTACGGATCCTCAAAGACCTCGATTCGGAGATCGAGGGCCGCGACGTATTGATCGTCGAAGACATCATCGATACCGGCCACACTCTCAAGTACTTGCTGCGAACCCTCGCGGTGCGGAAACCTGCGACGTTGTCGCTCGCCGCGTTGCTCATCAAGGACGATGTTGAGCGACCCCACTTCGACATCCAGTACGAGGGATTCCACATACCCAACGAGTTCGTCATCGGCTACGGACTCGACTACGAAGAGAAGTATCGCAATCTGCCTTACATCGGTGTTATGGATGCCGACTCGACTACATCATCAACCGATGTTCAGGAAGGTTTCAGACTCGCCGATTGAGTAGACGGTCGGCATAGCCGATGTACTAGAAGAAGCCGGCGAACTATTGTCGCCAATCACATATCATGGGCGCCCCGGGGGCAGTGGCGTCTGAGCCAACGGCCGGAACCGAACAACTGCACGCGGGGAACCCTCAGATGAACCAAGGAGTGAAGTGAACCGAACCGCCCGCACGATCCTCGTCTACATGGTCGTTGCCATCCTCGTGATGATGGCAGTGAACGTGTTTCTTCAGGGTGCCAATGAGCCCGAGGTTCTGTCGCTGAGCGAGTTTCAGACGAAGCTCCTGGAAGGTGAAGTTGCCAGCATCGAGATGAAGACTCGATCGGACGAGATCAACGGAACCTTCACCGAGGACGCCGTGGTTCCGGGGGCCAACAATGAATTCCGCACCGTGTACCCGGCGGAGTTCGAAGATGAACTGACCATCCTCATCGACGAGACCGGTCTCGAAGACTTTGTGGTGAACGCGGAGAACCCGTCTGCGTTGCAGTGGTTCTTCGGGACGATCTTCCCCTACCTGCTGATCTTCGGTGTGTTCATCTTCTTCCTGTCGCAAATGCAGGGCGGCGGCAACCGCGTGATGCAGTTCGGCAAGGCCAAGGCCAAGCAGGTCACCAAGGACAGTCCCAAGGTGACGTTCAAGGACGTTGCCGGCGCGGACGAAGCGGTTGAGGAGCTGGAGGAGATCAAGGACTTCCTTGCCAGCCCGGGTAAGTTCCGGGCGATTGGCGCCAAGATCCCCCGCGGGGTTCTGCTGTTCGGCCCTCCGGGCACGGGGAAGACACTCCTGGCCAGAGCGGTGGCCGGCGAGGCGGGTGTCCCGTTCTTCAGCATCTCGGGCTCGGACTTCGTCGAGATGTTCGTTGGTGTGGGCGCTTCCCGCGTACGCGATCTCTTCGACCAAGCCAAGCAGAGCGGTCCCGCAATCGTCTTCATCGACGAGATCGACGCCGTCGGTCGTCACAGGGGTGCCGGGCTCGGTGGGGGTCATGATGAGCGTGAGCAGACCCTGAACCAGTTGCTGGTGGAACTGGACGGCTTCGACGTCAACACAGGGGTGATCGTCATCGCCGCAACCAACCGGCCTGACATCCTCGACCCGGCCTTGTTGCGGCCTGGCCGTTTCGATCGCCAGGTGGTCGTCGACCGGCCGGACCTCAAGGGTCGGGAAGCGATCCTCGAAGTCCACGCCAAGGGCAAGCCACTGGAGGAAGAGATCAATCTCGAGGCTCTGGCCCGCCAGACGCCGGGATTCACCGGAGCCGACCTTGCCAACCTGATCAACGAGGCAGCCCTGCTCTCGGCTCGTCGCGACAAGAAGCTCATTTCGATGGCAGAACTGGAGGAGGCCATCGACCGCGTCATCGCCGGTCCGGAACGCAAGAGCAGGGTCATGTCGGAAGAGGAACGCAAGCTGACCGCGTACCACGAAGGTGGTCACGCCCTGGTGGGGTTTGCCCTGCCCAACCTCGATCCGATCCACAAGGTCACGATCATTCCTCGGGGCCGTGCCGGCGGCTACACGCTGGCGCTCCCCATGGAGGACAAGAACTACGCCCGCCGCAGCGAACTGGTCGACCAACTTGCCTACGCACTTGGTGGTCGGACCGCCGAGGAGCAAGTGTTCGGCGACCCGAGCACCGGAGCGTCCAATGACATCGAAAAGGCGACCGATCTGGCCCGAAAGATGGTCATGGAATACGGCATGAGCGACCGGCTCGGTCCGCTGCGCTACGGGCGTCCTGAGTCGCAGGTCTTCCTCGGCCGCGACTACACCAGAGGACAGGAAATGTCCGACGACGTCGCTTCGGCGATCGACGACGAGATCCGCATGCTCATCAACCAGGCGCATGAGGAAGCCAGGTCAATCATCACGACTCACCGGGCCTCCCTCGACCGGATTGCGGACGTGCTGCTGGAGAAGGAGACCGTCGATGCCGATGAGGTCGCCGAGATCTTCTACGACGTCCCCAAATGGGAGCACACGGAGGTCGGCGCACTACGAATTCGGTTACCCGAGGCCGACAGAATGGGTGACGGGATGGTCGCTTCTGCGGTGCCGACTGACGATCCGCAGCCATCACGCTGAGTGACCGGAGGCTGATGGAGGCTCGCGCGACGACCTGGAGCATCCGCGATCGGATGCTGACGACTGCCGATCACACGCTGATCATGGGCATTCTGAACGTGACGCCGGATTCCTTTTCCGACGGTGGGCGGTTTGAGTCGATCGACGCGGCGGTCGCACATGGGATCGAGATGGCGGAAGAGGGTGCCGACATAGTCGATGTCGGCGGCGAGTCGACCCGGCCGGGAGCCGAGCCGGTGCCAGAAGCAGATGAAATAGACCGCGTCGTCCCGGTGGTCGGCCGCCTGGTCGAACAGGGAATCGTGGTCAGTGTGGATACAACGAAGCCGGCAGTTGCTGCAGCTGCAGTCGATGCCGGTGCGCACATCGTCAACGACGTGACCGCGCTACGGAATCCGGAAATGGCGCGGATCTGTGCAGAAACCGGTGTCGGGGTCGTGCTCATGCACATGCAGGGCGATCCGGCCACGATGCAGGATGATCCCAGCTACGAGAACGTATTGACTGAGGTGGCCGAGTTCCTCGAAGAGCGGGCTGCTGCCGCGCTGACACACGGTATCGAACCCAAAGGGATCTGCATCGACCCTGGTATCGGATTCGGGAAGGCATTCGCTCACAACCTCGAGTTGCTCCATAACGTGGACTGGTTAGCCACATCGGGATACCCGGTGCTGGTCGGCGCCTCACGAAAGCGCTTCCTGGGGGAAATCCTGCGTTCTGCCGGAGAAGAAACTGATCCTGACGAGCGCGACCCGGCAACAGCGGCTACGGTTGCCCTGGCCATCGCTGGGGGAGCATCGGTCTTGCGAGTACACAATGTGGGCCATGCTTTCCAGGCGGCGCGTACCGCCGACGCTATCGTGCGGGCTTCGTTACGGAGGTTGTGAGCAGTGGCAGGACTGGAACCGCGCGGTTTCAAGTGGGTCATCGCCGGACGGTTGGCCATATCCGAGCGGATCGGCGGCTACGGATTCCAGCATCGCCGGGTGCGTCGCGAGGAAGAGATCATTTGGCTCGCCGAGCAGGGCATCAACACGGTGCTGTCCCTGATGCCCGGCAATCAGAATCAGGCGGCCTATGAAGGCGCCACTCTGCGCTTTTTCCACTTTCCGATCGAGGATGACCTGGATCCGGATGAGGTCGACGAGGTCTTTCAGGTTCTCGATGACGCGTTGGCCCAGCCGGGAGCCTCCGTTCTGGTGCACCGTGAACTGATCGGTGACCTTCTGGTGGGGCTCATGGGCGGTTACCTGGTGCACAGCGGCCTGGTTACCGATCCGGTCATTGCCACGTCGGTCATCCAGGAGATTTCCGGTCGCCCACTGGGGCCTGAAGGGCGTCAATTGATCCCGACTGCGACCTGACGATGGTCAAGGTCGCCATCGGCCTGGGCTCGAATCTGGGAGACAGGGTCCGGCACATCACCGAGGCGACCACGGCTCTTAGCAACCTTGCGAAGCTGCACAGGGTGTCTTCTGTCTACGAAACCGCACCCATCGGGGGTCCTGGACAGGGGGCGTATCTCAATGCAGTCGTGGTGCTCGAAACCGAGCTCTCTCCGGAGAGATTGCTCGATGAGTGCATGCGGATCGAGCGGGACCAGGACCGGGAGCGCACAGAACGCTGGGGGCCCCGCACCTTGGATCTGGATATCTTGCTGTATGGCTCGGACACAGTCGACGAGGCCGGTCTCGAGGTTCCTCATCCCCGGATGACACAACGCCGGTTCGTGCTGGAGCCGCTGCTCGAAGTCTGGCCTGATGCCGAGTTGCCGGATGGCACGCCGCTGGCCGAGTACACAGCAGCGGTCGCCGACCAGGAGGTCCGGCGGTACGAGTCCGTGGCTCCTGAGCGTCGGACGTCCATCGCGTTGCTGCTGTTGGTAGTGCTTGGTGCGCTGGCAATCTGGTGGATCGGGGACTGGCTGCTCTGATCGAGGCCGGTCTGCTAGGCGAGTGCCGTCGGCGGGCGAACCTCCTCGCCATCGATAGTGACGCTGAGTTCATGCCCCGCCCGGCGAAGCGAAGTCTCCACCGAATCGGGATCGGGTCCGCCGGCGAACACGAACCCGAGATAGCGGTCCCCATCTGGGAGCGTTTCGACCCGCCGTCCGGTGGCGACGGTGATTGTGATGTCGTCGATGCCGGGGATGCGCCTAGCTTCTTCGATGCCGGCGACGCCTGAGAAGGTCCCGGTCGCCGGGATCGGCAGCATCAGGACACCCGATGCAGGTCGCGCCGGCGTACTGTCAGGCGAGGTCAACCCGAGGGCGCTACGCAAGATCAGCACCTCGAGCGACTCGCCCAGCAGGCCAAAGCTGAGCGCGCGGCCGCACAGTCCCCCGATGCTTCGCGCGGCTATCTCGATCAAGTAACAGCCTCCGTTCGGGCCGATGCGAACTTCGGCGTGAATCGGCCCGGTCTCGAGACCGAGGGCGTCGACGGTCCTCTCTGTGAGCCCGACTGCTCGCGCTTGGTCGGCCGGGTCGTGCCGAGATGGTGTCACGAATAGCGTTTCTTCGAAGTAGGGACCCTCGAGTGGGTCCGGCTTGTCGATGATCGCGAGCACCTCCAAGCCGTCGTGCCCGAGCAGGCCCTCGACCACGATCTCGTCGCCCGGGACGAATTCTTCGACCAACAGCGTCTGTGTTGCCGGTGTGCCGGCCTTGTCGAGTATCGACCTGATCCGGTTCTCCGCGACTGCCGCCTCGGCGGGGTCGTTTGCTCTGATGACACCTCGGCTGGCCGAAAGACCCGTCGGCTTCACGACGACTGGGAAGCCGAGCTCTATGGCGGCGGGTGCGACGGCACCGGGGGGAGCCAGGCGAAACCCTGGTTGCGCGACCGCGGCCTTCGCCAACTCCGTGCGCAACCGGGCTTTGTCCCGGGTTGCGGCGACTGCGGCGACGGGGTTGTGGGGCAGGTTGAGCAGGTCAGCAGCGGCGGCTGCGGTGAGGACTGCTTGATCGTCGACCCCGACCAGCCCATCGAGGTTGGGGAGGCGGGCAGCGATTAGCCGGGCGGCCGCATCGGCATCGTCGAGGCAGACGCTCAAGCCGCCCTGTCCGGCGGGGAAGTCACCGTCGCCCACCAGGGTCACGTCGACCCGCAGCAGCGAGGCCGCTTCGAGGAAGTCCGGGGTGCGATAGCTGGAGCGACCGGCAACGATTGCTACATGTCTAGCCAACGTTCTGACCCTCCAGGTGAGCCACCTACGATACGCCCATGCCCAACACGTTCGAGCCGGTTGTTGCTGTTGACGACAAGGCCAAGGCCACCATCCTCGATGTTATGCGCCAAGAGACCGATGGTGACCGGTTGGGCCTGGTGGTCAGTATCGCCGGCATTGACGGGGTTGCCTTCAAATACTCCCTCGCAATGATTCGTCTCGAAGATGTCGCGGCAGACGATCACCTGGTGCCTGTCGGCGAGTTGACTCTCGTCATTCCCGAAGCCGATCTACCGAATCTCCGAGGCTCGACGCTAAAGATGTCCAGCAACCTGCTGGAACCGGGGCTGGTACTCGACAACCCCAATTCCCCAAGTCCTCGCATCCTTGCCGGGGAGGACCCGGGCGAGTTGACAGGTTCGGTCCCCGAGCGAGCCGTCCAGGTGGTGAGCACAATGATCAACCCGGCCATTGCTGCCCACGGGGGGAGGGCAGAGATTGTTGCCGTTGAA
>JASJAS010000009.1 GCA_030066875.1 Acidimicrobiia bacterium
TCCGAGGTGTCGATGAGATAGTCGTCGGTGAGGCCCAGGTAGACGAGCTCGGCGCCGGTGTGCTTGGTGATGAGCTGCCAGGGCACGACGTTGGCGTGATGCTCCATGACCGTGAGGAGAATGCGGTCGCCTGGTTGCAAGCGGTTGAGTCCCCAGCCGTAGGCGACCATGTTGATCGCTGAGGTAGTACCTCGGGTGAAGACGATTTCGTCCGAGGACATGGCACCGATGAACTGAGCGACCTTGGCGCGCGCACCTTCGTATGCCGTCGTTGCTTCATCGGCAAGGGTATGGGCGCCCCGATGCACGTTGGAGTTATACCGGCGGTAGTAGTCGTTGATGGCCTCGATCACCTGAACGGGTTTTTGCGTCGTGGCGCTGGAGTCGAGATAGGCGAGACGCTTCCCGTTGACCTTCCGGTCCAGGATGGGAAAGTCGGCCCGCAGGTGGTCCATCAGGTTCTGACCTCGAGTCGGTACTCGTCGTAACCGGCCTCCTCGATGCGCGCTGCCAGATCGGGACCGCCCGACTCGACGACCTTGCCGTCGACAAAGACGTGGACCACGTCCGGAGTGATGTAGTCGAGCATCCGCTGATAGTGGGTGATTATGAGGAAACCGCGCTCGGGGGTGTGCATGCGCTGCACGCCCTCGGCCACCGTCCGCAGTGCGTCGATATCGAGACCCGAGTCGGTCTCATCGAGCACGGCGAGTTCGGGTTCAAGCACCGTCATTTGCAGGATCTCGTTGCGTTTGCGTTCCCCGCCGGAGAAGCCTTCATTGAGGTAGCGGTCGGCGAATGACTGGTCCATACCCAGCTCTTTCATCGCCTCGGCAACCTTGAGCCGTAGCTCGAGGACCGTGAAATCGGTACCGGTGCGGTTCGATAGCGCGGTGCGCAGGAAGTTGAGGACCGAAACGCCCGGGATCTCCTCGGGGTACTGGAAACCGAGGAACATCCCGTCGCGGCCACGTTGATCAGGGGACGACTCGGTGATGTCCTCGCCCTTGTAGAGGATCCGTCCCGAAGTCACCTCGTAGCCAGGGTGTCCCATCAGGACATAGGAGAGCGTTGATTTGCCCGAGCCGTTCGGCCCCATGAGCGCGTGGATTTGTCCGCGCTCGACGGTGAGGCTCATTCCTTTGATGATCTCGGTGTCGCCTGCGGCCGCGTGTAGGTCTTCGATTACCAGTAGAGGGGTTGATGAGGTCATAGCGGGCAGGATAGTCCGAGCGCAGACCCTCTAAGCACTACGCGGCTAGTGGATATCCTCAGCCGGCCGAACCGGCCAGGCCCTGCAGCAGGCTCTCGAATCCGGCTGAGTCGACGTCGCGCAGCGGTTCGAAGAGCTGGACATAGACGCGACCAACTCCCTGGGCGGCGTATTGCTCGATCTGCTCGGCCGCTTGTTCGTAAGTACCGTGCAACATACGTCGCTCGCGATAGGCAACCTCGAGCTCTTCGACCTCTCTGTCACGGGCGGCCGCCGCCGCACTGAGTGCATCTCGGTACTCGGTCTTGTCAGCACCAACCAGCGCCGGTGTCATCACGGACACCTTGATCTCCCCGGGGTCGCGACCCAGCTCTGTGGCAGTCGACCTCATGACTTCGACTCTGGCTGCGAGAGTGTCGGCATCGCAGGCGAACATGTTGTACTCATCGGCGAAACGTCCGGCGGTCGCCGGGGTCTTCCGCATGCCGGTTCCCCCGACAATCACAGGTACTGCCCCAGAGGGGCGGGGGAGAATCTCGATGTCCTCGAGTCGGTAGTGGCGTCCCACGTAGCCACCGTCCGTTCTACCGAACGCGGCATGAACGTACGCCAGTGTCTCGAAGAGCAGGCTGAAACGGGTTCGCAAGGCGGGGAGATCGATCCCAAACGCGCGGTGCTCGCTCTCCATCCAACCGGTTCCGACACCGAGCTCGAAACGTCCTCCGGACATTTCGTCGAGTGTCGCCGCGGTTTTGGCAATCACCGCCGGGTGGCGAAACGTCAGCGGCGTGACCATTACGGTGAGTTTGATCGACTCGGTTTCTCTGGCGAGCCCGGCGAGAGTGGTCAAGGCATCAGTAGCGGGCAGACTCTCTTCGCCCGATAGGTAGTGATCAGAACGAGCGATTGAGGTAAAGCCCGCGCTTTCCGCAGCCCGCGCGATGGCGAGCAGTTCGTCGTATGTGCCGCCGAGTTGGGGTTCGACCATCACCCCGTATTCCATGCGTCCCTCCTGTTTTTACCAGCGCCGCGCTCGCCATTCGGGTAGAGCCGGCCGCTCCGCGCCGAGTGTCGTATCGAGGCCATGACCGGGCATGACAACGGTCTCGTCGGGCAGCAAGAAGATCTCTCGGTCGAGACTATCCATTATCTGATCGAAGTCCGAATAGGGGAACCGGGTCGCCCCGGGTCCCCCTGGAAAGAGGGTATCGCCAGTGAGAACGGCGCCTACGGACCCGGTGTCTCCACCAGAACCGGCTCCTGCTACGACGATGACCGTCGATCCCGGCGTGTGCCCGGGGGTGTGGCGGACGTCGAGCACCGCCTCACCCACGGGAAATTCCCCCGGTACAAGTGCTCCGTCGGGAACGATCGGGCAGATGTCGCGATCCGCGTCGTTGAGGAGCACCGGGATATCCAACTCAGCTGAGACGGTCCTTGCCGCGCCAACGTGATCGGCATGACCGTGGGTGGTCAAGATCGCAACGGGGTTTGTACCTGCGGCGGCAGCGATGATCGTGCCAGGGTCGGCCGCAGCGTCGACTATCACCGAGGCGCCGGTCTTCCCACATACCACCACGTAGGCGTTGTTGCCGAGCGTTCCTACCTCGACCTTGCGAATGCGAACGTAGTCGTTTTCGAAGTGCCAGTCCGCAACCATCAAGCTCCTTGTGCGACGCCGGGAAGCGTAGCGCGCAGGTCCGTTGCCTTCTCAGCTCCCGGCCGCCAGCGCGTTCATGATTACCTGCAGGTCTGCAATCCCAACCCGCCCTGCCTGTCGATGCGCCACGGTGCCGTCGCCGTTGAGGAACACCCAATACGGGAATGAACGACCCCCATAGGCGCCGAAAGCGCTCGAATCGGAGTCGTCGCGGATATTGGGAACCGTCCAACCTTCACGTTCAATCCAGTCCGATGGGGGCCAGTTGGGTTGCCCGGAGTTCGCTGAGGTCGTCACCGAGAAGAGCTCGACACCTTCTACGCCGCCTCCAGAGTCGAGCCAGGCTTGCACCTCAGGTATTTCGGCCTGACAGTGGGGGCACCAGTGCGCCAGGAAGACAACCGCCTTAGGTGTGCCGTCGTGTTCGACCGAAACCGGGCTGTCGTCGAAGTCTGTGCCGGCGAGCGTGGGCGCAATCTGGCCAAGCGCAGGATCGTTCGGCATGATCGCCGCACTGGTGTCCATGAAGGGCAGGCTCTCCCCGCCGGTTGTTACATCTCCGTACTCTCCGGCGCTGCCGATGGACTCTTCGCCGCTGAACACGATGGCAGCGACCAGCAGCGCGGCAATCGCACCGAAGACGACCCAGAGCACAGGGAACCGTCGCGATGGTTGCGGTGTCTTGGCCGGGGTCTTGGCGGAACCCTTCTTTGTCCTGGTCGTCATGTCGTGGCGCCCTTTCGCCCGAATGGTTCGGGAGTGGTAGTGGGGCCACATAATGGCGCGTTCGGCCGGTTAAGGGAACGCTCTACCAGAAAATGGCGGAAGCTGAACTTCGGCAGTGTCAGTCGGTGAGGCCTCGCTCGTTCCTGCGCAACACCAGCATCATGACGAGAACAAACGCAAAGCCGCTGAGCGCCATGTAGGGGATCGAGATGAATCCGAAAACTTGGAACCACGCGGTGGTGCAGGGCACTGTGATAGAACAGCTGTTGCCCTCCAGGCTCGGGAACCACTGGATCAGGTAGTGGTAGGCCGCTATCGCACCTCCAACGATCACGGCAATGGTGACCGGGATCCGTACTCGCGAGTCGCGTCGCCAGGCGCCGATCGCCAGCACCACAGCAACGGGGTACATGGCGTAGCGTTGCCACCAGCACAACCGGCAGGGGGGCAGGTTGGCGATTTCGGACAGATAAAGGCTGCCGAACATCGCGGTGCCGGCGACCAGGGCTCCGTAGAGCATCTCTTGCCCGTCCACCAGCTCGTGAAAGCGGGCGAGGAGATCGGCAGCACCCTGAGACCAGCGTCGGGCGACCAACAACACCACATAACCGGCCACCACCACGTTCGTGGCCAGGGCCAACATGGCAAAGAACAGCTTCATTGTCGCCAGATCGAGCATCGGCCCTCCTTGGGGGCTGCAAGCCTATCGGCGAGACCGGGCAACGCCCAACCAATCAGGTCCCGGTACCATGCAGAGCCATGGCGGGTTTGTTCCTTGCTCTCGGGCTCCTCTTGTTGCTGGTCGTGGTCGGCTTGGCCTTCTACTGGCAGGGCTCTATCCGCTTGCCCGGTGCCGCCATCGCCTACGGCGTCGAAGACTCGATCAAGTACATCACGCCGCGGCTCAGCGAGCCGACCCAGAAGATCATCGGCGCAAGGAGTGTCCGCCGTATCCTCGAGTGGGAGATGAAGTATCTCCAAGAGGTACTGGACTCCGCCGAAGACCGGACGGTCGTTCTCGGGGGTGATCGGGCTGTCCACTATGTGCTCGAGCAGACGGCTCGTCAAGGATTCGACTACGAGCCGGCGATTGTCGCGGAGGTGCTCGAGCTACAGGCCGAGTACATGGCGTCGATCGGAGCCATTGCCGGGCCGGTGGCTGACGCCGACCGACGAGATATCGAACAACGCGAGGCTGGGAATGGGTGACGGTCGTCAGGATTGGACTGACGCCTACGCGGCGGGTTCGCCACGCCGGGAAAGGTTCGAGACCCTCTCATTCGACGCCGTTCCACCCCTGGGCGAGCCGGCCGAAGGCGAAGTCTCGACGACCGTCGGATATCCGGGTCAGTACCCGTACACCCGCGGCGTGCATGCCACCGGGTACCGGGGACGGTTGTGGACCATGCGCCAGTTCGCCGGGTTTGCCTCTGTTGCCGAGACCAATGAGCGTTTCCGGCACCTTCTCGGCGAAGGGCAGGGCGGACTCTCGGTTGCATTCGACATGCCGACGCTGATGGGGCTCGATGCCGACGATGCGCGCTCTCTCGGCGAGGTCGGACACTGCGGAGTTGCCGTTTCGTCGACCGAAGACATGATCGAGCTGTTTGACCAGATCCCGCTGGGTGATGTTTCGGTGTCGATGACGATCAATGGCCCGGCCGAGGTTCTGTTTGCATTTTTGCTCGTTGCGGCCGAGGAACAGGGGGTCGATTGGGCCAGGCTGCGAGGGACCCTGCAGAACGACATTCTGAAGGAGTACATCGCGCAGAAGGAGTGGATCTTCCCACCGGAACCGCACCTGCGGCTCATCGTCGACATGATCGAGTTCTGCGGGAGGCGAGTGCCGGAGTGGAACACGATCTCGATCTCCGGGTACCACATCCGCGAAGCGGGAGCGACCGCCGCCCAGGAACTCGCTTTCACTCTCGCCGATGGGTTCGCCTACGTCGAAGCGTGCATGCGGCGCGGACTCGACGTCGATGACTTTGTGCCTCGCCTCTCCTTCTTTTTCGATGCCCACATCGACTTCTTCGAGGAGATCGCCAAGTTCCGGGCAGCGCGGCGGATCTGGGCGCGTTGGATGCGGGACCGCTACGGAGCCAAGAGCGAACGGTCCATGATGCTCCGATTCCACACCCAGACGGCCGGAGTATCGCTGACCGCGCAACAACCCGAGAACAACATCGTGCGCACCGCGATCGAGGCTCTGGCGGCTGTGCTCGGCGGGACTCAGAGTCTGCATACCAATGCAATGGATGAGGTATTTGCGCTGCCCACGGCGAAGAATGCCGAAATCGCATTGCGCACCCAGCAAGTGATAGCCGAAGAGACCGGAGTTGCCTCGACGATCGACCCGCTCGGCGGATCATGGTTCGTCGAGGACATGACAGACCGCATCGAAGCCAAAGCAGAAGAGATGTTTGCCACGATCGACCGCATGGGGAGCGGGTCGATGCTCGATGGAGTCCTCTACGGGATCGAGGAGGGTTGGTTCCAATCGGCTCTGGCAGATTCGGCTTATGAGTTCGAGAAGGCGCTCAACTCGGGTGACCGGGTCATCGTCGGGGTGAACAAGTACGTCAGGGATGATGAGCCAGCGCTCGACATCCTGCGCGTGGGCGCCGAGATCGAAGCGGGACAGCGGGCCAAACTGGCTCGACTCCGCGGAGAACGAGATGGGTCAGCAGTGTCCGCGGCTCTCGAGCGGCTGCGCAACGGCGCGGCCGGAGATGACAACCTGATGGAGTTGCTCATCGAGGCCGCCCGGGTGCGAGCAACCCTCGGCGAAATGATCAGCGCAATGAAGGACGTCTTCGGTGGATATCGGGAACCGCCGCGAGTCTGAGCTCGGCTTGATGCGTCGTGTCTTCAGCGGGATGGTCGTTGCTGCGTTCTTTGCGCTGGCGCCGTCAACCGTCCCCGACTGGCGGTCTGATCCGAGCGTGCGCACCGTTGCCGTTCTGCCGATAGGAGAACCGATCCGATTCATCGATTCAGGTGGATCCCGCCGAAAGCAGTCGGACCCCTAGCCATGCAGCCCACCACAGACATTCCCAGGGTTATCTGGCGCGGTGTGCCGTAGACTGCCGACAACAGCGCAAGGAGACTCATGGGCCGCCTCCCGAGGTTCGCCGAGCACAGGTTTGTAGGGACACGCGACACGATGCGTGTTCACGATTGTGACAACGAGGCTGAGCACGCCGCGCTCGAGGAACGATTCGCGGATGATGAGCTTCTCAGGCGCAACCTGCTCCAGACATTTGCTCCCGATACTCTCGCTGAGGCGCGCAATCGGGGGTTCCGGCCTTCGTGACCCGCTTCATCGATGCCCACGTACATCCTCCGATCAGGAGCTTCCTCGAAGGCCCGATAGCTCCGTTTCTCGACGATCTGCGCAGCTTTCTCGAAGAACCGATAGTGCCGCAGAGTCCCGATCAGATCGCCGAGTTCTACCGGTCACGCGATGCCAAAGCCGTTCTGTTGGGATGGAACACCCACGCCAAGAGCGGGCAACGATCGCTTGGTAACACCGACATCGCGGCCCTGGTCGAGCACGCTCCGGACGTCTTCTACGGTTTCGGGGCCGTAGACCCCTCAGGAGGGGCGGGGGCGGTCGCCGGGATCCACCAAGCAGCTCGGCTTGGTCTTTCGGGTCTCGCGTTCCACCCTGCATCGGAAAGGATGGCGCCCTCGGATCGCGAAAGTCGCCAGCTCTGGGAAACTGCTACCGAACACGGCCTGGTGTGTCTGATCCACACCGGATTCACCAGGCTCGGAGCCGGGGTGCCCGGTGGTGGTGGTGTGGGCCTGGAACCGGCACGGCCCATCCACGTCGATCGGGTGGCAGCAGCCTTTCCCGGCCTCAAGCTGATACTGGCGCACACCGGACCTTTGTGGCTCGACGAGGCAATTGCTGTGTCCGTGCACAAGAGCAACGTCCATCTGTGTCTTTCTGGGATTTCTCCGAAGGCGATGAGTCCCGAACTTCTCGAGTTGATCCGGGGAGCGCTCCAAAACCGGGTCCATTTCGGGAGCGACTATCCGTTCGGCTCCCCGGACTCTTGGTTGGCAGAGTGGGACTCGCTGGGACTGTCCGACGAGGTCAGCCGAGCGGTTCTCGTGGACAACGTGGCCCAGCTACTGGCACGCTAGGGCGATTTCCTCCGCGGGCACCGGCATTCCCAGCCCGGCGGCCACCAAGCAGGCGACCTTGCGTTCCCGGAAGTAGAAGAAGTGATCGCTTCCCTTGAGGATGTGCAGGGTCGCACCGGCACGCTCCGCGTAGTCGGCCACCTGGCCCGGCGGAACGAGCTGGTCCCGATCGCCGATGATGATGGTGCGGGGCACCGGGAGCAGGGTTTCTGGCTCCGGCAATCGTTGTGACGGATTGCTACCGACGCCGGGAGCAATACCGATGTAGTTGTGGTCGGACCGATCTCGTGCGTGCCACCGCAACGCGGTTCCGGCACCAAACGACCAGCCGCCCACACCGAACCGGAGCTCGGGGTAGGTGGTCGCGGCACACTCCATCGCCGCGGCGACGTCGTCGATTTCTGCCAGACCCCCGTCGTGCGCACCCGTCGAGCGACCGACTCCACGGAAGTTGAACCTGAGCACCGCAACCGAACGTTGTACCAGGTCTGCTGCGATCTCCTCCAGGAGCGGAACCGTCATGGTGCCCCGGTGCAGCGGATGCGGGTGGCAGAGGACGATGCCACGCTCAGGAGCGGGCGGTATGTCCCATTTTGCCTCGAGGCGCACTGAGGAACTGACGCGAATCGTATGGTGACCGCTCACAGCCGGGTCGCCACCCAGACTGCGGCCGCGATCAAGATCGCCAGCCCCGTGATGAGCGAGGCAACGAGCAAGTAACGCGTCTGCATAGCTCGGAGGATACCGGCGGATTCGTGTCGGCTTCTGCGGGCTGTTTGTGCCAAGTGGGCACGCGTCACCTGGGATGGTTCAGGCACTAACCTCAATCCGAGCCCAAGTTCCTGCGGAGGCAAGGTGTTTGACGTCGTAATCATTGGCGGTGGACCGGGTGGCTACGCGGCCGCTTTGTACGCTCACAACTTCAATCTGAGCGTGGCGCTCGTCGAGAAGGACAGAGTTGGCGGGACCTGTCTACTGCGCGGATGTATCCCCGCCAAGACCTGGCTCAAGACGGCCGAGGTATTCACCACGGTGCAGAAAGCCGCCGAGTACGGCGTGCAGGCCTCGAATGCATCGATCGACTGGAATGCAGCGTTGGAGCGCAAGAACCGGGTCGTCGAAGGGCTCGTCAAGGGTCTTGGTGGGTTGCTCAGGGCTCGCAAGGTCGATGTGATCGACGGTTTCGGGCGCCTCGCTGCGGGCGGCGTCGATGTCACCTCCGGCGACGGGTCAGTACGGCGTCTCGAAGCCCGCAACGTGATCATCGCCACTGGCTCTCAACCCCGGGCAATCCCCGGTTACGGGTTCGACGGGAACAGAGTGGTCTCGAGTCGCGAGGCACTCGACTGGACGGAACGTCCGCAGCGAGTTGCGATTATCGGTGCCGGCGCGATTGGCTGCGAATTCGCTTCCTTGCTCGGCGACGCGGGATCAGAGGTGCACCTCTTCGAGATGCTCGATCAGGTTGTTCCCGGGGTAGAACCCGAAGCCGCCAAGGCTCTGACCCGGGAACTCAAGAAGAAGGGCGTCAACGTCCGCACCGGGGTCACCGTTGCACCCGCTGAGGTGCATCCCGACCGGGTGATCGTGCCGTTTGGCGACGACTCCGTTGAGGTTGACAAGGTCCTGGTAGCAGTGGGACGGGCCCCGGTTACGGAAGACATTGGCCTCGAGACGACGAACGTCACCGTCGAGCGCGGGTTTGTGCACGTTGACCGGGCGACGATGTTGACCGACGAACCGGGCATCTATGCAGTTGGGGATATCGTCGCAGGCACTCCGCAACTGGCGCACGCAGGCTTCGCCGAAGGAATCGCGGCCGTTACTCACCTTGCGACGGGCGAGCTTGCCCCGGTCGACTACCGGGCCATCCCGCTTGTGGTCTATACCCATCCCGAGGTCGCCAGTGTGGGGCTGACCGAAGCGGCAGCTCGCGAAGCCGGCTACGGCGTCGAGGTTCACGATCATGGGATGCGCGGTGTCGGTCGCGCCATCATTCAGGGTGAGGTCGGGGGTCTGGTGAAGATCGTGAACCAGGTCGACGGTCCCATTCTCGGTGCTACCGTCGTCGGACCGGGAGCCGGAGAGATCATTCACGAGTTGATGTATTCGGTGGCCTGGGAGGCGCTTCCCGCAGAGGCCGCCGCTTTCATCCACGCCCACCCGACAGTCTCGGAAGCGATCGGCGAAACGCTGTTGACCGCTGCCGGTCGCAGTCTGCATTGAGGAACGAGAGGACCAGATCATGGCGACAACCGTCACGATGCCCCAACTGGGGGAAACCGTAACCGAGGGCACGATTCTCAGTTGGGCAAAACAGCCCGGCGACACGATTGCCGAAGACGAGGTTCTTCTCGAGATTTCCACCGACAAAGTCGACACCGAAGTTCCGTCTCCGGTAGCGGGGACGGTCCTCGAGATACTCGTGCCGGAAGGCGAAACGGTCGAGGTGGGAACTGCGCTCGCCGTAATCGGGGAGGCTGGAGAAGAAGTCGTGGCGGCCTCGCCAGCCGTCCCGGCAGCCGTGACTGAGGAACCTGCTGCCGCGCCCGAACCGGCCGTTCCCGCGGAGCCCGCACCCGCAACTGCTCCGCCCGCGGCGGCTCCCGAACCGGTTTCCGAGCCCGTATCGCCTTCGGCTTCACTCGAGTCCACCGCAGATGCCCCCAAGCGGGGTGTGCTGTCTCCTGTGGTGCGCAAGCTGGCTGCTGAGAACGACGTTGATTTGTCCCAGGTAACCGGGACCGGCGACGGCGGACGAATCACGCGCAAGGACGTGAGCCGTTTCATCGAGGCACAGCGAGCCGGCGCCATTCCGCCGCCACCGCCAGTACCGCGTGCCGAGGTGACGTTTGAGCCGGCACCGGCACCTGCGCCAGCCCCGGCAGCGGCTCCACCGCCGGCGCCTACTCCCGAGCCGGCCATTGCCGAGACACCGGCTGCGCCGGCCGAGGCGGAGGAAGTGCCGGAAGCTGCCCCGCTAGGTGCCGATCGGGTCGAGGACATGCCTCGGTTGCGGAAAGTCATCGCCGAAAACATGCTGAACGCCAAGCGGACGGCCGCTCACGTTTGGACCGCAGTCGAGGTCGACTACGAGAGCGTCGAACGGGTGCGCCAGAAGCACAAGGCGGCTTGGAAGCAGCGCGAAGGCTTCTCGCTGACCTACATGCCGTTCATCGCGCGTGCGACTATTGATGCGTTGGGTGCCTACCCAGTCGTCAACAGTTCCTTCGATCTCGAGAACGCCAAGCAGACTTTCCATGCATCGGTTGGGCTCGGCATTGCGGTGGATCTCAACGAGGGTGGCCTTGTGGTCATGAATATGCCGGGGGCCGACGGTCTGGCATTGACCGGGCTGGCCCGTGGCATCCGGGCTGTCGCCGAGAAGGCTCGCGCCGGCAAGCTGGAATTGGACGACCTTTCCGGCAGCACGTTCACCATCACCAATCCCGGGCCATTCGGGTCCTTCATGTCGGCGCCGATCATCAACATTCCGAATGTGGCCATCCTCTCGACTGACACGGTCGTCAAGAGGCCGGCGGTGGTGACTTTGCCCGACGGATCCGATGCGATCGCGATTCGCCATATTGGCTATTTGGGCCTGACCTGGGACCACCGAGTATTCGATGGGTCGACGGCGGTGCTGTTCCTACGCCGGATCAAGGAGAACCTGGAGACCTGGGACTGGGATCAGGAACTCGCATGACGCCGCCGTCCGGCCGTGAGGTCGGTCCGGCCCGCACCGGTCACGCCGCCGGTCGGGTCCGGGTCCGCTGGCTGGGCCGGCTTCCGTACTCCGAGGCCTGGGACCTGCAGAAAGCGTTCTGGGAGGGCCGGACCCTGGGTCGCTGCGGGGACGACTACCTGTTGCTGCTGGAGCACCCGCACACATACACGGTCGGCCGCAACGGGGATGGGTCCAACCTGTTGGTCTCCGATGAGCACCTCGGCGAGTTCGGCGCTGAGATCCACTACGTCGACCGGGGCGGTGACATCACCTACCACGGCCCGGGCCAGCTGGTCGGTTATCCGATCTTTGCGGTCCCCAAGCTCCCCAATGGCTTCGACATGGTCGGGCACGTGCGCCGCATCGAGCAAGCCCTAATCGGCGCGCTGGCCGACCTCGGTGTCACCGCCTGGGCCGAGGCCGGCCTCACGGGCGTGTGGACTGACGCGGGCAAGATCGCTGCCATCGGCGTGCGAGTATCGCGCGGGGTATCGATGCATGGTTTTGCCCTCAACGTGGCCCCGGACCTTGCCTACTTTGGCAACATCGTGCCATGCGGAATCCGCGATCGTGCAGTCACCTCGCTGGTCGAGGTTCTCGACCGCCCGGTGAGCGTCGAGGAGGCCGTCGCGGCAGTAGTCCCTCGCGTCGCAGCAGCATTCGGTCACGACGAAACCGAGGTGCAATTGGGGGCGTTTGCCCGCGGCGCGGGAGCGGAACCATTTGCGGTCGACACCATGGTTACCGCAGGCGTGTTCTCTGGACACCAGGAATCGGAGGTTCCGTTGACAATCAACGGGCTGCTACCCGACGAACCAGAGCGCCCCGACTGGATGAGGATCAAGGCGAACACCTCCTCGGAGGGCTATCGGGAGCTGCGGCGTTTGATGCGGGCCAAGGAACTGAACACCGTCTGCGAAGAGGCGGGCTGTCCCAATATCTACGAGTGTTGGGCTCGAGGCACCGGGACCCTGATGCTCCTCGGCGACAAGTGCACCCGAGCCTGCGCCTTCTGTGATGTACAGACCGGTCGACCCGATGGGGTCGACCTCACCGAGCCGCAGCGCGCCGCCGAGGCAGTTGCTGCCATGGGTCTCCGTCATGCAGTGCTGACCTCGGTCAACCGCGACGATCTCCCCGACGGAGGCGCCGCGGTGTTCGCCGAGACCATTGCCCGCATCAGGGAACTGCTGCCGGCTTGCGACGTCGAGGTCTTGATACCCGACTTCAAGGGCGATCCGGCCGCACTCGAAACCGTGATGTTTGCGAAGCCGGCCGTGCTCAACCACAACACGGAAACCGTGCTCCGGCTACAACGGGACGTCCGTACCGCGGCCAACTACGGCAGGTCGCTCGCCTTGCTGGCGCGGGCCAAGTGGATCAACCCTGCATGCACTGTGAAGTCGGGTTTGATCGTGGGTATGGGTGAGACCGAGCAGGAAGTGATGTCGACCCTCGCCGATCTCCGAGCAGTCGGTGTCGACCTCGTCACGATCGGCCAGTACCTGCGGCCCACGCCGCGGCACCGCCGCGTCGATCGGTACGTCCATCCCGACGAGTTCGCCCGCTATGCCGCAGAGGGCGAAAGGTTGGGTTTGAGCCACGTTGAAGCCGGCCCGCTGGTGCGTTCCTCTTATCACGCACAGGAATCCCTGGAGAGTGCGCTGCGATGACGGGTTTCGACTACGCGGCCCGGATGGAACGGGCCCGTCGGGAGCTGGTGGTCCGAGAAGTCGACGTGCTTTTGATCTCGCTGGGCTCCGATCTGCCCTACTTGACCGGGTACACGGCAATGCCGCTCGAACGACTCACCATGGCCGTGGTGCCCAGAGACGGAGAACCGGTTCTGGTCATTCCCGAGCTCGAAGCTCCCCGGGTCACTCCCCGCCCCGATGTGTTCCGGGTCCATGCTTGGGGAGAAACCGAGGATCCGGTGGCGATCGTGGCTGGACTCATGGGTCGCGCAACGCAGGCCATGATCGGAGATCACACCTGGTCGGTGTTCCTACTTGGTCTCCAGCAGGTGCTGCCGGCAACCCGGTTCCTCTCGGCGCGGCCGGTCACCGAGGCGCTTCGGATCATCAAGGAGCCCGCCGAGATCGGTCTCCTCCGCACGGCCGGGGCGTCGGCGGACCGGGTGGCAGCTCTGCTGGCGGATCACCCGTTTGCGGGCAAGACGGAACTCCAAGTCTCTCGCGAGATCGGCGCCATGCTGGAGGCAAACGGGACCGATGTCGCCGGCTTCGCGATAGTGGCCTCGGGACCGAATGGAGCATCTCCCCACCACGAGGCGGGCGACCGGATCATCCGGGAAGGAGACGCCATCGTTGTCGACTTCGGCGGCAAGGTCGGGGGCTATAGCTCCGATACCACCCGGATGTACCACGTTGGTGATCCACCGCTTCGCTACCGGGAGGTCCATGAAATCGTTCGCGTCGCGCAACAGGAAGCAGTTGCCGCCGTCCAACCCGGGGTCACGGCTGAGTCAGTCGATCGTGCGGCTCGCAGCGTCATCGAAGCCGCCGGCTACGGCGAATACTTCATCCACCGAACCGGGCACGGCATTGGCCTGGATGGGCACGAGGATCCCTACATTGTCAGCGGGAGTAGCCGAGAGCTGGAGGCGGGTATGGCATTCTCGATCGAGCCCGGCATCTACCTGCCCGGCGAGTTCGGGGTGCGGATCGAGGACATCGTGGTCTGCGGTGATGGCGGCGTGGAACGAATGAACAACTCGCCGCGGGATGTCGTTGTGGTGGCTTGAGGCGGCAGGGGAATCCGCGGCTGGTGCCCGATGCGTCACCAATGCGGAGAGTGATTACGCTGGCTCCGACCGGCAACGAGTGGCCTTGGAGGAATCGTGGCAAACGACATCGAACAGCTAGCGGCGAACACGATCAGGACACTCGCGATCGACGCCGTCCAGAAGGCCAACTCCGGCCATCCCGGTGGGCCCATGGGCATGGCGGACATGGCCGTTGTGCTGTGGAGCAAGTTCCTCAAGGTGGATCCCAAGAACCCGACCTGGGAGAACCGGGACCGGTTCGTGTTGTCGGCAGGGCACGCCTCCATGCTGCTCTACTCGGCATTGCACCTAGCGGGTTTCCCGATCAGCATCGAGGACATCAAGAACTTCCGGCAATTGGGATATCCCACCGCCGGCCATCCGGAACTCGACGTGGCTCTCGGTATCGAGACGACCACCGGTCCCCTGGGCCAGGGTCTGGCCACGGGTGTGGGCATGGCCCTTGCCGAGGTGAAGCTCCGCGATATCTTCGGGCCGGAACTCGTCGACCACCGCACCTATGGGATTGTCTCCGACGGCGACATCATGGAGGGAGTGGCGTTCGAGGCTGCGTCCCTTGCAGGCCATCTCGGCCTGGGCAAGCTGATGTATCTGTATGACGACAACGACATCACCCTCGACGGGCCGAAAGAATGGTCGTATAGCGAAGACACCTCGCAGCGTTTCGCGGCAGCCGGCTGGCAAACACTCGCCGTGGACGGTCACGACCGGGCGGCCATCGCTGAGGCAATCACAGCCGGCATCGCCGACGAAGCCCGGCCGACCATCATCTCGTGCAAGACGCACATTGCGTATGGGAGTCCCAACAAACAAGACTCTGCGGCCGCTCACGGGTCGCCGCTCGGCGAGGAAGAGGTGGCGCTGGTCAAGGCGGGCTTCGGCTGGGAGCACGAGCCCTTCCATGTACCGAGTGAGGTGTACGCGTTCTTCGCCGAGGCGCTCGACGATTACCACCAAGAATCCGGCGATTGGCAGCGCAATCTCGAAAGGCGACTGGCCGGGGATGCGGAGCTTGCAGCTGCGTGGCGCACCCACTTTGGTGACGAACCGTTCTCAGTTGCCGTCCCGGAATACGAGCCAGATGCCAGGGTCGCCACTCGGGCCATCTCCGGTGCGGTCGTCAACGCGGTCGCCGCGGACCGTTCCGACTTTCTCGGAGGGTCGGCCGACCTGACGCCAACCAACAACACCTACATCGACTCGTCAACAAACTTCTCTGCCGAGGACAGATCAGGGCGCAACTTCCGGTTTGGAGTTCGCGAGCATGGTATGGGAGCGATCGTCAACGGCATCAACCTCCACGGCGGGCTGCGGTGTTTCGGTGCCACCTTCTTGACGTTCTCGGACTATATGCGCGGCGCCATCCGGCTGGGTGCGCTTATGGGTGCGCCCAGCATCTGGGTACTCACTCACGATTCCATCTTCCTGGGCGAAGACGGTCCGACCCATCAGGCCGTTGAGCATCTCGCCGCATTGCGGGCAATCCCCAACCTATGGGTGATTCGCCCCGCCAATGCCGCCGAGGTAGCCGGAGGATGGGAAGTTGCGCTCAACCGTCGTCAAGGTCCGACCGTTCTCGTGTTTTCCCGTCAGGGATTACCGGCTGGCGGCGTCGACCCTGTGCCCGTTGACAGGGGGGCCTATGTCATACGCGAGGGCGCGGATGCTGTGCTCGTGGCCACCGGATCCGAGTTGGAGACGGCAATCGCTGCCGCGGACATCCTCAGTGCTGAGGGCAAGACGGTTCGCGTAGTTTCGATGCCGTGCCGCGAAGCGTTCTTGGCGCAGGACGAGGCCTATCGCGCCGAGGTGCTCGGGAACGGGATACCGGTGGCCTCGCTTGAGGCAGGTGTCACATTCGGCTGGTCCGACATCGTCGGCAGCGACGGGCTTTCCATTGGCGTCGACCGCTTCGGTGCCTCAGCTCCAGCAGCAGTACTTGCCGAAGAGTTCGGCTTCACCGGTTCCCAGGTTGCGGACAAGCTCCGCAGCTGGCTCGGCTAAGACTACGGCAGCCTCGCGGTGGAGGTAACTCCTGCGCTCATCCTCGCGATGTGGGGCGCCGGTATGGCGGGCGGCGGGGCTCTCGTCGCCGTGTGGGGTGTCGTCGGTCCCGGTTATGGCTGGCTCACGGCGGCTGTGGTCCTTGCCGTGGGCGGAGCTGCAGTTCTTGCCGCGGGCTCCGTTGCCGGGATCGTGTCGCTCGTCCTCGTCGTGGGAGCGGGTTTGGCTGCTCGAAACCGGCGGATCTCCGGTCTCCTCTTCGCCGGCGCTGCGATCGCATTACTGGGGGTCGGCTTGGCCGACGGTGGGGTGGTTGCCACCTTCACCGGGTCCGTCTTGCTGGGAGCGATGACCAGCGAGATGATGCTGGGCCACTGGTTCCTCATCGATCCGCGGCTTCCCCGCTGGGCCTTGCGTAGGCTCACACTCATTGCCGGCGGTGGTCTGGCGGCCGATGTGATTGTGCTGGCGGTGCGGGGAGCATTCGCTGCCGGCGACGGCGCTTGGGTCGCTGCGATGGTTGTGCTTGTTGCGATGACGGGCGTCCTAGTTGCTGCGGTCTGGTTTGCGTTGCGTGAACCGGGATACGCGGGTGTCATGGCCGCCACCGGCCTTTCCTACCTTGGTGTGCTCACCACGTTCGGTGTGGTCGTCGTTGGCCGACTTCTCGTTGCAGGTCTGTAGGATCGCCGAGTGAAGATTTACACCCGCAAGGGGGACGACGGCACCACCGGGCTCTTCTACGGCGGCCGGGTACCCAAGGACGCCACCGGGCCAACCGCCTACGGTGATGTGGACGAAGCGGTTGCCGCCATCGGCCTCGCTCGGGCCGAAGTCGACTCCGCAGATGCCCTGAATGACGAGCTGCTGCGACTGCAGCGCAGCTTGTTCGTGGTCGCTGCCGAGCTGGCGACGGCCCCAGAGAATCATGCGAAGCTCATCGATGGGGAAAGCCGGGTCACCGCGGATATGGTCACCGGTCTGGAGAACGCCATTGACGCGTTGACAGCCGAGCGTGGGATGCCCGAGGGCTTTCTAGTACCCGGCAGCAATCG
Organism: Acidimicrobiia bacterium; assembly: GCA_030066875.1. Taxonomy (GTDB): domain Bacteria; phylum Actinomycetota; class Acidimicrobiia; order Spongiisociales; family UBA5794; genus JAAETI01. The sequence continues at coordinate 17,347 of JASJAS010000009.1, forward strand.
GCTCGGCGCTGCGCTGGACCTGGCACGCGCCATAGTCCGGCGGGCCGAGCGCCACGCCGTCACCCATGCAGGGCGTGGGGGCTATGAGCGCAGTCTGGTCATTCCCTACTTGAACCGACTCGCCGACTACATGTTCATCCTCGCCAGAGCCGCGGAGGATTCCTGGACGTCGAGCAAGGCAGAGGAGAGCAATCCGTGATGAACATCGTTGCCGCTGCAGAACTCGGAGACATCGGCGGAGACCTGCTGGTCGTGCCCGTCTACGAAGAACGGGTGTGGGGCCCCGGAGCGGCTGAAATCGTGGCGAGCCTTGGAGAATGGGTCGAGGACTACTTCGACGGGCTCGACTTCACGGGCAAGGTTGGACAGACGGCCGCGGTTCCCGGTACGGACGGATTCACCCGGGTCTTGTTCATCGGGCTAGGAGCGGAGGCCGATGCCGACACTCTGCGCAAAGCTGCCGGAATAGCAGGCCGGGCGGCGATGCGATATGTCAAAGTCGTGACAACCCTCTCCCAGATCGACCTCGACGGCGCCGGCGAAGCTGTCGCCTACGGATTCATCCTGGGTCAATACACCTTTGACAAATACCTGTCCAACCCCAAACCCGCACAGACGACGGATCTTGTTCTCGTTGGCAACGTCGCCGACTCCGACATCGAACATGCACAGACCGTTGCTGCCGGGGTCACCCTGGCCCGCGATCTGATCAACGAACCGGCAGCGGGTAAGAAGCCGGAGACGCTTGCCGGGATTGCCACCGAGATCGCCTCCGACAACGGCATCGATATCAAGGTCTACGACGAATCGGAAATCGAGACCGAGCGATTTGGGGGGCTTCGGGCGGTGTCGCTGGGGGCGACGAATCCGCCGCGCATGGTCGTCTTCAAGTACCGCCCCGACGGTGCGGAGAAGTCTCTCGCCCTTGTCGGCAAGGGGATCGTCTTCGACAGCGGGGGACTCTCGATCAAGCCTGCTTCCGGGATGGAAACGATGAAGACGGACATGTCGGGTGCGGCCGCGGTTTACGGGGCGGTGCAGGCTGTCGCGCAGCTCGAGATTCCGGTCAACGTGATTGGGATCGCCCCGCTGACCGAGAACATGACCGGCGGTGCTGCGCAGCGTCCCGGCGACATCTTCACCGCCCGCAATGGGAAGACGGTGGAGGTCCTCAACACGGATGCCGAAGGTCGATTGGTGCTCGCCGACGGTCTATCCCTTGCCGTTGAGGAAGAACCGGACCTGATCGTTGATATAGCGACGTTGACCGGGGCCTGCATGGTCGCTCTCGGGAAGAAGGTGGCCGGTCTATTCGGGTACGACGACGATGCCGTGGCTCTGGTCGAAGCAGCAGCGCGGCGTGCCGGCGAAAAGGTCTGGCGTCTTCCGGTGGAGAAGGACTATCGCTCCAAGCTCGACTCTCCGATCGCAGACGTCAAGAACATAGGAGATCGCTACGGGGGCGCGATCACAGCAGCCTTGTTCCTGGCCGAGTTCACGGACGAACGGCCCTGGGCCCACCTGGACATAGCCGGCCCGGCACGGGCTGAAAACGATGATGGCTACATCAGCAAGGGCGGCACCGGCTTCGCCGTGAGCACTCTGGTAGCCCTTGCGGAGGATATGGCGACGTCGTAGGACCGAAAACCGCCAAACTTCAATAGCCACGGTGCATATTCCGGTTCAGGTGGGGGAATCCGCCCCGATTTAGGCCATTCTTTACCCCTGCTTGTGAATTGATTCCTCAAGTGGGCCCCGAAATCCACCGATACGGAGCGTGTTCAAAGTAGCCACGCAATGTAGGTGAACGGGTTTATGGCAGCGCTGGCCAGACGGATCTTCGCAACGCTCCTCACAACAACACTGCTGTTGGGCACGCTGACGCCGGCGGCGATCGCCGCAGGCGGGGCGGGGGATCTGCTCTCGATGATGAACGCCGCTCGCTCTGCCAACGGTCTGGCCCCGGTGTCGATGCATTCTGATCTCACCGACGACGCGCTTGCTTGGTCGCAGCACCTGATGGCACAAGGCTCGCTCTCCCACAACCCGAACCTGGCGTCGGTGACCAACGGCTGGTCCCGGCTAGGCGAGAACGTTGGTGTCGGCGCGACCATTGCCTCACTTCACGATGCCTTCATGGCGTCTTCGAGCCATCGGGGCAACGTTCTCGGGGACTACGACTATGTCGGTATTGCGGTCGTCGAAGAGAACCCGACCAAACTCTGGGTAACCGTGGTATTCATGAAGGCCATCCAGCAGGATGAAGCGGCGGACCAACCGGCCGTAGAACCGGCGGACGGACCAGCGGACGGAGCAGGTGACGAACCGGCCGTAGAACCAGCGGTCGGACCGGCCGATGGCCCGGTCGTCGAACCGGTGCCGTACGCCGATGAACAACCGACTGCGACTAGTCAGCAGCCGGTTGCTGCCGCCACTTCCACGCAGCCGCGGTTCTTCGTTGCATCGTCGCCGACGGCGCCCGCCGCTACCGCATATGCTCGGACCGGCGTTCAGCCGTTGTTCGACTGAACACTGCCGCTAGCAGTACTCGGCCTCGTCACGAAGCTCCGGAGGGGCCGCCTCGTCGCCACATGATGGACAGTTCGGATCCCTTTCGAACCTGACGACGTGGGTGTCTTGCTCGAGAGCGTCGTATGTCAACAGCCGGCCCACGAGAAGGTTGCCCAATCCGAGGATGAGCTTGATTGTTTCCGTGGCCTGCATGGTCCCGACAACTCCGGGCAGCACTCCGAAGACCCCAGCTTGGGCACAGTTGGGCGCCAGCTCGGCAGGTGGTGGTTCTGGAAACAGACAGCGGTAGCAGGGCCCGGCGTAGGGGAGGAACACCGACACTTGGCCCTCGAATCGGAAAACCGAGCCGTGGATGACGGGAATCCGGAGCCGCAACGCGGCGTCGTTGAGCAGATAGCGGGTTGCCAGGTTGTCGGTTCCATCAACGATGACGTCGTAACCGCTGAGGAGAGTCTCGGCGTTCTCTGCAGCCAGTCTGGCATGGTGGCTGTCCACGATCACCTCAGGATTGAGGTCGCGGAGTGTCTTGGCACCCGACTCCGGTTTGGGTCTGCCGGCCGCGCCCGTGGTATGGAGGATCTGCCGTTGTAGGTTCGAGAGGTCGACAACGTCGTCATCGATCAGTCCAATGGCGCCTACCCCGGCCGCAGCGAGATAGAGCGCAGCCGGAGAACCAAGGCCGCCGGCTCCGACAATAGCCACGCGGGCATCCAGCAACCGCTGCTGGCCGGTCACGCCGACTGCGGGAAGCACGATGTGTCGGGCATAGCGATGACGTTGCTCAGCAGACAGCGAGTCGGCAGCAACTATCTGACGTCCCTCCTCCATCCACCGCTTCAACCCTCCGGCAAGAGAGGTCACATTGGCGTAGCCCTGGTCCTCGAGGGCGGCGGCCGCAATAGCGGATCTCTCTCCAACCGCGCAATAGAGGAGTAGCGGGGTGTCGGGGTCGGCAACCGTTCGGATCCGGTCGCCGAGCTCGGCCAACCCGATCGTGTGGGCGCCCGGGAGCAGCCCGAGCGCCAACTCCGCCGGCTCCCGCAGGTCGATGACGACCATCTTGGCTAGCTGGACGGCATCTGGTTCGACCTCAGTGATCCGGGCCAGCGCCTCTCGCAATCTGCGGCGATAGGGATCCATATGCGGCTTTACCGTAGCCAGCGCTAGGAGGCTTCTGGGCGCGTCAGGTGGTGATCGCCTCTACCAGCTGCGGGAGCAAGGTCCCCGCCATGCCTTCGAGCCGTATCGATGCCACCGAGTCGAGATCGGTCGGGCCGTTGTTGATGATCACAAAGGTGGCGCCGCGCGAGGCGATTTCGAGGGGGATGTAGGCGGCGGGGTATACCGACAAGCTCGACCCGACGGAGATCACCGCATCGGCGCGAGCAGCCCACTGGTGAGCCAGCTCGATTTCCGAATGAGGCAGGGTTTCCCCGAAAAAGACAATCGTGGATTTGAGAATGCCGCCGCAGTGATCGCAGCGAGGATCCACGTCACCGTCGATCCAGCGCCGTTCGATGTCGGCTGGGTCGTGCGGTGCTCCGCACTGCAGGCAGGCAATACCGTCGGCATTGCCATGGAGTTCGGCGACCGCCTCCTTGGGCAGGCCGGCCTCCTTGTGCAACCCGTCGATATTCTGGGTGACACAGCCGATCAGCTTGCCGGCGTTCCACAGATCGACAACGGCCTTGTGGGCGGCGTTCGGTTGGGCGTTCCCGAACATCTTGGGGAAGCGGCTGGCCCAGGCCCGAGTCCTTACTTTCCGGTCGGCGATATAGCGGTCGAGCATAAAATCTTCGGGGGAGAACTTTGTCCAGATGCCGTCGGTACCGCGAAAGTCCGGTATACCCGATTCGGTTGAAATCCCGGCGCCCGTGAAGACCATGATGCGCTTGGCGTCGACGAGGAGACGAGCGGCATAGGCGAGATCCTGGCTCATCTCCTTACGGTATCAGGTCCGTAGATGTCGCCAGAAGCTCGGCCGCGTTCAGGTGTTGTTTGGTGTTTCGGTCGAGTGTTCCCTTCTCAGGTCCGGCGGAAGCAATCTGACCTGAAGCGGGGTGAGTTCCGGAATCCGGGTACGGACGAAGACATGCCCATGCTTGGTGTGTACCAGGTTGGCTCTAACGAGGACTTGAAGGTGGGTCGGGCGGCGGAGGGAGCGGCCGCGCCGTGCGGCGGTGGCGAGCCGGAGCATGTCGGCGACCGCTCCCGGGCCGATCGTTGCGGTCCAATAGCGGCGAACGTACGGGTGGGTGATTGGGTAGGTGGTGATGGTTGGGTCGGTGGTTTCCCACGGCAGTGGCGTGATGATGGCCCGCTGGCGGGCTGTGGCGCGGGTGGGACTCGCGGCAGCACCCGGAGGAGGCGCTGATCCCACAACATGAGGACGACTGTCATGGTTACCGGGTGCTGCCGTGACCTGATCCATGCAAATGTAATACCAAACAATGTAAAACAACGTCAATAGAACCGAGACAGAGCGCGAAAAGAACCCAGCACGGAGACGGAGAGAAACCGGGTCACCCGACGGCTACATTGGAGATATGAGCATCGTCTCTGTGCCGTACTTCATGGGCGAAGAGATGGGTGGACTCGAGGTCCCCGAGCCTCACCAGCTACTGCACCCCGAGCTTCCCGAGGGGAACCCTCAAGAGCGCATGGCGGTCCTTTACCGCCATCTTGCCGACCTAGTTGCAGAGATCGATGATCCCATCGTGTACGCCGGGGATTGTGTCAGCACGCTCGGTGTCCTCGCCGGCCTGCAGAAGAAGGAGGTGCATCCGACGCTGATCTTCTTCGACGCTCACGGGGACTTCAACACTTGGGAAACCACACCATCGGGGTTCATCGGCGGGATGCCGCTTGCCATGCTGACGGGCAGGGGGGAGCAGACCATCGTCACCGGTGCAGGGCTGGTTCCGCTGGCCGACGGCCGGGTCGTGTTGGTAGACGGGCGCGATCTCGATCCGGGGGAGGACGAGGCGATTGCCGACTCCGGCATTGGCTGGGTCACGGTCGACGAGGTTGCGCACACCATTCCCCCTGCCGGTCCGCTCTATGTGCATGTAGACGGCGACGTCGTTGACCCGGGCGACATGCCGGCGATAAACTATCCGGCTCCCGACGGCCCGTCCCTGGATGCGGTGCGCATGGCGATGATCCATCTCGCTACCACCGGCAGGGTGGTTGCATTCTCGGTCTCGTCCTGGAACCCGAAGCTACCGGGCGCCGATGTTGCGGCGCGGGCGATGCTGAAGCTGGCGGCGCCGTTCTTGGCCGGCCTCTAGAAGCACCCCGCCGCGTCGAATTCGCGTTGGCGCCATACTGGTGTCGTGTCACTGCTACCCATGTTCCCGCTCGGATCGGTTCTATTCCCTCGAGGGGTGCTGCCCCTCCAAGTCTTCGAGCCCCGTTATGTGCAACTCGTTGCGGACGTTCTCGAAGCGGATCGACGTTTCGGCGTCGTCCTCATCGAGCGCGGCTCCGAGGTGGGCGGAGGCGACATTCGCACCAATGTCGGCACAATCGCCCAGATCGTGCAAAAGGGCGAGCTCGAGGACGATCGCATCATGCTCATATGCGTGGGAAGGGAACGGGTGCGTGTCAGCGAATGGCTCGAGGACGATCCCTACCCGCTGGCGGAACTCGAAATCCTCCCCGCCGAGCGAGGCTCTCGCGCACTAGGACGAGCCGTCGATCGCGCCGCCGCGGCGCGGCGCCGGCTACTGGCGCTGGCTCTCGAAATGGGGGCTGGGGCCGAGGGCATCGATATCGAGATCGATCTGCCAACCGATCCGGCAGAGGCGGCCTGGGAGCTCTGTGCAACATCTCCACTAGGTTCGTTCGACCGGCAGCACCTGCTCGAGATGGATGAAGCAACAGGGCGCATGGAGGCACTGGCACGAATGCTGTCGGACCAGATCGCAGACCTGGAGAGGGTTCTGCGCGATGGTGCCTGACGCTCGTCAGTTGTCGAAGTCGGGGACACCCACGTAGATGATGATGAGCTGTTCCGGTTCGACGAGGGTTCCCGGCGGTGGGTTGGTCCCGATGACCTGACCCAGCGCAGATGGTTCGTCGGTGGGCACATTCTCGATTGCCCAAGCCAGGTTGAGGCCGGATTCCTCGTTGAAGGCGGTTATTGCCGGTTCCACCTCGGCCAGTGTCAATCCGCGCAGGTCGATGAGCTCCGGCGGTACGCCGGACGAGAACCGCACGGTGACCACGCTTCCCTGGGTGACCTCGGCACCGGCGCTCGGGCTCTGTTCCAGGAGGGTGTCCTCAGGTTCCAACGAAGCGACATCTTCGATGACCGCACGCAGCCCGGCCTTGTAGATCGCGTCTTTGGCCTCCGCTTCCGTCATACCGGTGACGTCGGGCACTTCGGTCTTTGGGGTCCGGAAGAACGCCTCGGTGCCCTCCGGGGCCGGCGGGAACTCCTCGACCGGGAGACCTTCGGTGACATAGGTCATGAAATGGTTCCAGACCGGACCGGCCACGGTTCCGCCGTACGCTCGGCGGATTGCCTGGTCGCTCTCGGTCCGCTCGTCGTAGATGCTGAAGTTGACCATTTCGATCTGGGCGTCGGCGTAGCCAACCCAAACTGCCGTCGTGTACTGGGGAATGCCGCCGACAAACCACACGTCGCGGAAGTTCTGTGCGGTGCCGGTCTTGCCAAACTGAGGCCGGCCTATGTTCGCTCGCGGCGCCGTCCCTCCGGCGCGCGGCACCTTCTCCAGAGTGCGCACCACGGCCGCGGTGAGTGCCTCGTCGAGTACTCGAGTCCGCACGGGTTCATGCTCGTAGAGGATGTCGCCGTTGGCGTCGACGATGCTTTCGATCAGGTAGCTCTCGACCTTCTCTCCGTAGTTGGCGATTGTCGAGTAGGCCGCAGCCATCTCGAGCGGGGTAACGGCGTTGGTGCCCAGCGATATCGACAAGACCGACTGAAGCGGAGATTCGATGCCGAGCTTGTGGGCGGTGTCGACGATTCGATCCGGTCCGACTGCCAGTGACACCTGGGCGTACACCGTGTTCTTGGAGGTATAGGTGGCCTGCTCCAAGGTCATGATGCCTTCGCCGCCACCGCCGGCGTTGTAGACCGTCCAGATGTTGCCTTGAGGGCTGCACGGATAACCACAATCGATCTTCTGTGGGCTCGTGTAGTCCCACCAGCTGCCCAGTGTGATAGGCCAGCCGAACTGGCTCCCGTTCTCCAGACCGGATACCAGAGCAAGCGGTTTGAAGGCT
>JASJAS010000092.1 GCA_030066875.1 Acidimicrobiia bacterium
TCGCGCCGACATGCCGGGGATGCCGCCTCGCCAACTCTTGCACGACCATCCCGCCCATCGAGTAACCAAGCATCGTTGCCCCCGACACGCCGATTGCGTCCAGCAGCCCGGCGACATCGTCGGCCAGGTCAGCGATCTCGACCCGACCCCGTACCCACTCACTGCGGCCGTGGTTTCGTAGGTCGGGCACGATGACCCGATAGCGCTCCGCCAGTAGCGGAATGACACGATGGAAGGTCATCGCACCGTCGAGATTCCAACCGTGAATCAGCACGAGCCGGGGCGCACCCGGGTCGCCGGTCTGGCGAACAAACAACTCGTTCTCACCGACGATGACGGTACGGCCCGGCAATGACAGCGGATTCGTCTGGGGCGGACCGAAGTGCGGTGCGGGCTCCGGCCCCAGCACCCTCCAAGCCAGCCAGCCTGCAGCGCCGTAGCCCAGCCAGCGCAACGCCCGCAACGGCTACTCCCCCTCTTCCATTGCAGCACCGCCGAGCGAGTCGACCGCAAATGCGTATTCGGCAACCGGTCGGCCGGCGAGGAGGTGTTCGCTGATGATCCTCTCCATCACGTGCTCATCGACCGAGTGGTACCAAACACCGTCGGGATACACAACGGCGATCGGTCCCCGCTCACAGATGCGCAGGCAGTCGACCTTCGACCTGAGGACTCGGCCGCCGCCGCTGGAGCCTGCTTCGGGCGGCGCAGCCGCAAGGTCCGACCCTCGCCACGGCGGCGGTGCCGCGGCGAGGTCGAGCTCCTTGAGGCGTCGTTTCAGGTATCGCCACACGGCACTTCCCTCTTCGTATGAAGAACACTGTGGGTTCGATTGCTGCGCACATAGGAATACGTGGCGTTGGAGACTCCCGATGCCGAGCGTTTGCCCAATCACCTCGAGTCTCCGGCGTCCGATTTCGTCCATGTGGAGAAGTTAGCCAACCAGAACACGCCCGAAACCCGGCGTTCCCCGGCCGGTAGGATTCGGCCCAGCGCATCATGTAGCCAAGATGTCAGCAAACTGCGAGCGGCAGGGAGCGATGGCCCGAATTATCAGTGACTGGAAGCAGCACTTCGCGGAGATCTATCGAGCGGAGGCCAGGACATATCAGAGGATGGTCGCCGCCGAGGACGCCCACGGCGAGCTTGCCGATCGCCTCAGCGACCTCGCCGACCGGGCAACCACGATCGTCGACATCGGTGCCGGGACCGGACGTCTCAGCGTCCAGCTGTGTAAGGCGGGCAACCAAGTCCACGGTGTGGACCAGGCTGCAGGGATGCTCGAGGTGGCCGGCGAAGAACTCGCCGGATGCACCGGCACCTGGACTCTGACCGTCGCGGACGCTCGCCAGTTGCCGATCGAGGACGACTGGGCAGACGCGGCAATAGCGGGGTGGGTGTACGGCCATTTCACCGAATGGCACCCCGAAGGCTGGCGGAGCGAACTCGACCGGGCTCTGGCTGAAATGGACCGGGTGACCAAGCCGGGAGGCACCATGGTGGTCGTCGACACGCTCGGTACGGCCGTGAACCGCCCGGGCGCCCCAAACGAGGCGTTGGGCCACTACCACCGCCACTTGGAGGCATTCGGATTCAACCGATCGGTGTTACGGACCGACTACCGATTCTCCTCAGCGGAGGAATCGATCGAACTCCTCGACTGGTTCTTCGGACTTGGTGACTGGGCCCGGGACCACAACAGCGCACTGGTACCCGAATACACCGGCTGGTGGGAACGAGTCCGCTAGGGCGGGCCGGCTAGTCGAGGGAAACGATCTCGAAGGGCATGCCACCTTCGGGGTAGTCGTAGCGCACGGCGGCCGTCTTCTCGCTCATGTGGTGAACGCGCAGAAACAACTCGACGAACGGATCGTCATACCCGGAAGAACCGACGTTCACCGCAAGTACGCCGCGAGCGACGGTGAAGCCGCCATCGGAAACCACGGCAGGCAATGTGACTCCGTTGAGAGTAACGAGAACCCTGGCCCCGACCTCCAGACCTGCCAACTCCAAGTCTGATCTTCGCATCGTCGTCTTGATGTTTCCGAAGCCGTCCGTCCACGCAACGACCTGCGAAGGTATCTCTTCGATGTCTGCCGGGTCCAGCTCGGTCGTCAGCACCGAATAGTCCCCGTCAACGATGGCCGCTACATACCTGGGGAAGTAGTCGCGTGATCTGAACTGGGACCCGGCCGCAGGACTGGCTACTTCGCGCAGCTCGGTGATGTGCGGCTTGACGAAGCTCAGCGCATGCTCGGAGTTGACGCAGACCACCTCGACCTTGTTGCGAAGGCGTGCATAGACCAGGGCACGACCCTGATTCCGCTCGGCAACCTCGTCGGCGTCGCGGCGGGGAGCCGAGTTGCCGAAGATCACCAGCCGTCCAGAGGTAGGGGCGAGAGCGAGTTGACCCGTGACGAAGCCGACTGCGAGCGTATCGAGAGGCGGGGTAGCGGTTTGATGTATGGCAATGGATGCCGGTTCATCTAGCTCATCGTGAAGCCTGGTTCTGATCTCGGCGAACTCGAGCCCGTTGGGGGCGTAGTCGCAAATCAGATGCAGGAGTGTGGGGGCGCTCACATTCTCGATGGTAACTGTCGCCCGCGCCGTCAGGAGATCCGAATCGAGCCGGCCGGGCCGTCGGCAAAGTCACGGGGGACGATCCGGCCGATCACCGCGCCGGTTTCACCCTCTTCGGCGAGTGCCTGAAGCAAAGCGTCGCGCAGCGGTGACGAGATCGCTATGAGCAGACCCCCACTGGTCTGCGCGTCGGCAAGCAGCAGGCGATCAGCAGGTCCCGTATCACCGAACCTAGTGAAACGCTCGGCGGCAGCCAGGTTGCGACGAGTACCACCGGGCACCACGTTGTCCGCGGCAAGCTGACGGGCCCCGGCGAGAGCCGGGACCGCACCCAGCTCGATCTCCGCACTGACCCCGCTGGCCCGAACGATTTCCCCCAGGTGGCCCAGCAGACCGAAGCCGGTGACATCCGTGGCCGCTTTGGCGCCAACCCGGCGCATGGCGCGGGCCGCGGGTGCGTTGAGCCGCGTCATCACATCAACGGCGGAATCCCGCCACGAAGCTTCGGCGACGCCCTGCTTGATAGCCGTCGCGATCAAGCCCGTGCCGATCGGCTTCGTCAGGATCAGCGAATCACCGGGGCGCGCAGCGGCATTGGTGACCACCTCATCGGGATGCACAAGACCGGTGACTGCAAGCCCGTACTTCGGCTCAGCATCATCGATGCTGTGACCCCCGACCACGGTGCACCGGGCCTCTTCGAGCACCGTACCTGCCCCTGCGATTACCTCGCCGAGCAACTCGAACGGAAGCCGATCCCTGGGCCAGCCCACCAGCTGCAGCGCCGTGAGCGGGGTGCCCCCCATGGCATAGACATCGGAAAGCGCATTGGCCGCGGCGATCCGGCCCCAATCGAACGCTTCGTCGACGATAGGAGTGAAGAAGTCGACCGTTTGCACCAACGCGGCCTCATCGCTGATGCGATAGACGCCTGCATCGTCGGCTTCACCGATGCCGACGACGAGATCGTCGCTATGGACGAAGGGTGAGTTGTTCATGCGGCGCAGTACCTGCGCCAACTCGTCGGGACCGAGTTTGCATGCTCAACCGGCCCCGTGCGAGAACGACGTGAGCCGCTCCATGCCACCTCCTTCCATGCGCATCGAAGGTGAGCAGTCTACGATCGAGCCCTCCGCTTGCCAGCGATGGGCCACTGGCAGGGCCTAGTGGCCGAACACGGACTACCGGGTTCGACCCGACTGGCTGTCGAGTCCCTGCTGGGTATATTTGATCAGCCGGGTGATTCACCACCACCCGGGTTTCCAACAGGCCCCCTCGTCCCCCCTGGGGGGCCTGTTGCTTTCAGGCCTTCGTTGCCCCGTTCCGGAGCGCAGCTTTCTTTGGTCGGTGGAGTCCTCTATCTAGGCTGGGCCGCCATGCGTCTTCCCTTCCGAACTCCACTGAGCCGCGTCAGCCACCGGCTGCGGGAATTGGCGCGCAACCGCCCGGATGAGGCAGAGGAGTACCTCGACACCCACCACGAAGAGTGGGAGGAGATCGCGGAATCGGACCCCGGCTCGGCTGCCGACATACTCGAGGCGCTGCACGAAGAAGACGCGGCGGACCTGTTGCGCGACCTCGACCTCGACGACGGTGCTGATGTTCTCGACGAGATGCGGGCCCCGGCCGCAGCCGATGTTGTCGAAGAGCTGAGCATCGAGCGAGCCGCGGATCTCATTGCCGAAATGGAGACTCACCAGGCAGTCGACCTTCTCGAGGCCCTCGAGGAAGACGTTCGCGACGCGGTGATCGCCGCGCTCGACCCCGAAGTACGTTTGGCCATCAACCGGTTGATCGTCTACCCGCCCGATAGCGCCGGCGGTCTGATGACCACCGACTACGCATCGCTACCGAAGGGCGTCACCAGCGGTGAGGCGATCGAGTCACTGCGCCGCCTGCATGCGGAGATCGGTTCCAACCTCACCTACGTGTACGTGGTCGACTTGCAGGGAAAGCTGGCGGGCGTCGTTCCGTTTCGCGAGCTCGTTTTCGCCCGCCCCGGAACCGGGCTCGAAGACATCATGCTCGAAGATCCGGTGTCGGTATCGGTGGAGACGGACCGCGAGATAGTCGCCGAGCTGATCCAGCGCTACCACCTCATATCGCTACCGGTCACCGACGCCCAGGATCACCTCGTCGGCATCGTCAAGGTCGACGAAGCCATGGAGGCGGCTCAGGCCGAAGCCACAGAGGACATTGCTCAGATGGTCGGCGCCGGCGCCGAAGAAACGGTCTACACCGAGGTATCGGTCTCGGTGCAACGACGGCTCCCCTGGATTGCGCTGAATCTGGTAATCGGTTTGCTGCTTGCGTACGTAATCAGCGGGTTCGAAACCCTCATTGAAGAGAAAGCAGTCTTGGCCTCGTTCATGCCGATGATCGCCCTGCTCGGCGGAAACTCGGGGGCCCAAAGCCTTGCTGTGGTCATCCGGGCTATGGCAGTAGGTAGCTTGCCTCCGGGGCGTGCCCCGCGTGCCATCAGACGGGAAGCCGCGATCGGCCTATTCAACGGATTGGTCATCGCCGTCCTCTCCGGCCTGCTCGGCGGAATCGTGGCCGGAGATGCCAGCATCGGCTTCGTAATCGGGGTCGCCGTCTTCGTCAACCTCGTGGTTGCGGGCATCGTCGGCGCCTCAATCCCGATCCTGCTGCGTCGGCTGGGCCAGGACCCCGCGTTGGCATCGAACATCTTCTTGACGACGGTGACCGACATCGTCGGCTTCGGAGGCTTCTTGCTGACGGCGAAGTTGGTTTTGAATCTCTAGAAGCGGCTGGGAATCAGGACCCGAGAATGGCCACGCCGCTTTCTTCGAACCGGCCGACGTACACGATGCGGAACCCCTCCTCGAGTCGCGCGATGTAGTTGTTGGCAAGTTCGGTCTGCTGCTCCTCCGTGGGGTTCTCCTCGAAGAGCGCGTCTACTGCGGCCTGGGTTTCGACGATGTGGGCTTCGTAGACCGGAGCAAACTGCTCTACGAGATCCGACATCACGTTGTGGATGTCGATGTCGGAGAGGGACTCATAGGTGCTCGGATCGAGTAGGACGACGACGATGTCGCCGTTCTCGCCGGACTCGCGGCTCACAATCCGGTATTGGGGAAAGGACAGCTCCGGAGCCTCGGTAGTGGTGGTGGTCGTGCTGGTCGTGACAGTCGAGTCGGGGGCGGTCGTCCCGGTCTCCCCTCCGGCTGCAGCTAGCGTCGTTATCGTCCCGCCTTCGGAGGCGGTTGTGGTGGTCGCATCGTCCGCCTCGTCATCGCCGGAACACGAAACAAGGAGCAACAGCGCAACGCCCACCAGAGTTACCTGCTTGAAACTCACAGGGTCACTTTACATCGGCTCGAGATATCCGCGGTCTAGCTCTCGGCCCGCCACTCCTCGAACTGAATCCCGTCCATCCACCGCTCCGAGTTCACGACCGCGAAACGTTGCTTCACCTCCTCGAACAGCTCCGGAGAGGGGGCGTTCTCCAACCCAACTCGAGCCAGATCGAGCGTTGGGCGCCATGCACGGGGACCAAGCGCAATGTCGACTCTGGAGCGCCAGTCGTTGTGATCAGCGACCGTCGTACTGTCGTTGGTCCAGAACGCCACGAGTTTGCGGGCCGCATTCAGCGACCTGCGGATCTCGCGCAGGGCTTCCCTCGGTAGCTCCGCAGCGTCGAGCAACGCCTCCTCTGCCCAGTCGGCAAAGGCCTGATCGTTCCATCCTTGCGGTTCGGTGACGACCGATTCGTAAAGCCCATCGATGGCATGCAACACGGACAGGTAACCCGCCGAGCTCACCCGGCGGTCTCTTCCCGGATCAACTCCTGGAGACCTGCGATCAGCCTCTTCGTGAGCGGCCCGACCTCCTTTTCGATGTCACCGATCTTCACCACCGGCTGCACCTCGCGCAGGGTTGAAAGCGCCATGACCTCGTCGGCAGCAAGCATCCTCTCCAATGGGAAGCGACCTTCCCGAACCGGTATGTCTGCCCGCCTGGCGACTTCGAGCACTGCTTTGCGGGTAACCGATGCGAGGATTCCGAGGGCCAGGTCCGGCGTTTCAAAGACGCCATAGGTGATCCAGGCAACTGTGTTGGTGGGACCTTCCAGGACCGTACCCGTGCGTCCGACGAGAAGCGCATCGCCGTAGCCTTCGGCCTTCGCATGGAACCGAGCAGCCACGTTGGGACCGTAGGAAAGCGTCTTGGCTCCGGTGAGTTCGGAGACTGCACCGTCAGGATGCCATGGAGCGTCGATTGGAAGCAGCGTCACAGTGTCATCGAATGGTGTGAGCGGTTCGGCGAACACGACGAACTTCGAGTCCTCGCCGCTGCCCTTCTCATCGGTGCCCCCGGTGACGACCACGCGGACCGTGCAGTCCCCGACGGCCGCCCTGTCTGCAACCCACTCTTCCATCGCCTCGCGAGGCGGCAAGGTCAACCCAAGCGACGCGGCGGACCGTTCCAGCCGATCGAGATGCTCCCCCTGCCTGAACACAACACCACCGTACGAGCGGAGCGCCTCGAAGCAACCAAAGCCTCGCAGCAAGGCTATGTCGAAGACCGAGATGGTTGCTTGATCCGGTTCGAGCGGTTCCCCGTCGATGAGGACGTGTCCGATGACGTTCATCTCAGCGAGGTTACATCGCACCCCCATTGGTTCTTGCGGATCTCGGCGGCCCATGTGGCCGTGGATGTACGCAAGAAGTGAGTGGCCGGCCTGATCGGCGTCGATTCTCAGTTGATGTGTGGTGTGAGAGCAGCGACGAGCCCCTCGACATCCTTCACCGTCACGGTCAAGCCGGGATGGTCCTTCATGCCGCCAAGCAGCCGGGGTACCGGCTCGACGAACGTCACGCATACGCCCCGTTTGCGCGATGAACCGAATGTGATGCCTTGATCTACCCATGAGCCGCGCACCCCGATCGCCTTGTAGGAGCGATAGGGGCCCGTTACCTGCACACAGTCGATGTTGGCGAGCGGCGTGTCCACCCTCCAGCGACCGAACTCCGCAACGAAGCGATCGTCATCTGTGATCGAAACTCGCGCATTGCCGGGATGGACGCCGAGAGTCAGCAGCATCGGCGTGAAGACGGGATCGAACCGGAAAGCAAACTCCTGCATGAGGACAATGTAGTTTTGGGGTCGTGGAAATCGACGGCTACTCGGTGGAACCCATTACGTCTGACGCGTTCGACGACTTGGTGACCGTCCTCGGCAAGGGTGGGATCGGCGGGTGTTGGTGCATGTACTGGACAACACCCACGACCGCGGAGTGGAGAGAAGGATGCGCGGGAGGCAGAAGCGCTCCCAATCGGAGTCTCTTTCGCGAGATCGTGGAGGCGGGTCCCCCTCCGGGACTATTGGCGTACCACGCCGGCGAACCAGCGGCCTGGTGTCGGGTGATGATGCGCAACTCCCTGCCAGGGCTCAATAGTTCTCGGTTCTTCAAGACTGAGCTTCCCAGCGACGACGTCTGGTCGCTGGCATGTTTTGTCGTCCGCCGCCAATTCCGAGGACGAGGCCTCACTGCGGTGCTAACCAGGGCGGCGATCCAGTATGTAGCCGACCGTGGTGGCGGCACCCTCGAGGCGTATCCGTGGGACACCGACGAGAAGAAGGCGCCGTCGACCGTCTACACCGGCCTGGCATCGACTTTCGAGAGACTGGGCTTCGAGGTGGTACAGCGCCGTGCCCCGCACAAGCCGATGATGCGGCTGGCGGTGGGAGCGGGATGATCGCGCGACGAGATGTCGGTGATAATCGAGGGGCAGCATTAGGCGAGGGGGTGCGATGGCCGGGCTAGGTCGAGACCTGGTAAATCGATTCGGCAAGCTGTCGGACGGCGACATCGACGGATTGGCGGATCTCTATGCCGCGGACGCCAAGGTTGTTCTCTTCTGGCGAGTGGCCTCCGGACGTGAAGAGATTCGTCAGTTTCTGGCGAGCCGCCTTGCCGCACATGGGCGCTACGACGTCATATCGGTGGACCAGTTCCAGGACGCAGGCGATGTCGTCATGTGGGACGCTACTGTCGAGACGGAGGTCGGGCCCCTGCAAACGACTCACGTTATAGTCCTCAACGCCGCAGGGCTGATCCAGCGCCACGTCCCGGGCATTCGCAGCTACTGGGGGATGTAGCAGAGCTAGTCCTTGAAGCGGTTGGTGATCGGCAACCGCCGGTCCTTGCCAAAGGCCTTCTGGGTGATCCTCACCCCGGGCGCGGCTTGACGGCGCTTGTACTCGTTGCGGTCGACCATGCCGGCGACCTTGGCGACCAGCTCGCGATCGAAGCCCTGCTCGACAATGACATCCGGCGCTTGATCGAGCTCGATGTAGCGGCGCAACACCTGATCGAGGACGTCGTACTCGGGCAACGAATCGGTGTCCTTCTGATCTGGCCGCAACTCAGCAGATGGAGGCTTGTCGATGATGGCGCGGGGAATGACCTCGCCGTTTCGGTTACGCCACTCCGCCAGCCGATACACGACCGTCTTGAACACGTCCTTGAGGACCGCGTAGCCGCCCGCCATGTCTCCGTACAGCGTCGCATAGCCAACCGCCAGCTCAGACTTGTTTCCGGTGGCCACCACCATGCCGCCGTACTTGTTCGACACTGCCATCAAGATCGCCCCGCGGATTCGGGCCTGCAGATTCTCCTCGGCAACTCCGAATTCGGTACCCGCAAACACCGGCTCCAGTACCGCCGAGAACTCCGTGAAAACGCGCTCGATCGGGATCTCATCGATGCGACAACCCAAGTTCGCGGCAAGCTCGAGCGAGTGGTTCACCGACCCCGCCGAGCTGAACCGGGTCGGCATCGTGATCCCCCACACTGCGTCCGGTCCCAAAGCATCGACGGCAATGGCTGCGGTCAAGGCCGAATCGATACCACCCGACAGGCCAACGACAACATCCCGGAAACCGTTCTTGCGGACATAGTCACGGAGTCCCGTCACCAAGGCACGGTATATCTCGGCTTCATCGTCGAGCCGGGCCTTGATCTCAGGAACGGGAAGGGAACCAGCGTCCCGCGACGGTCTCTCGGATACCGTGACCAGACCCCCGTCGTGCCACTCCTCGCTGACAGGAACATCGACGACGAAGTGCTCTTCATCGAACTGCGCCGCGCGATAGATGATCTCCCCGGTGGGGTCGAAGATCATCGAGTCGCCGTCGAAGACCAACTCGTCCTGACCACCCACCATGTTGAGGTAGACCACCGGGACGCCCGATCGCTCCGCCTCGCCGGCGAGTAGTGAGGCCCGCTCAGCTCCCTTGCCGACGTGGTAGGGCGACCCGTTGATGTTGAGCAACACCTTGGCGCCCGCTGCGGCCTGCAGCGCCGGAGGACCGTCTGGTGCCCAGATGTCTTCGCAGACCGAAACCCCGGCAACGATGCCGCCGATGCCCCACAGCTTCTCGGGCACGCGCCCCGGGGCGAAGTAGCGGGCCTCATCAAAGACTCCGTAGTTGGGAAGCAACACTTTGTGATAGATACCCCGGATGGCACCGTTGGCGAGAACGGCAGCAGCGTTCGCTAGGCCACGCTCCACCGAGTCGTCCTTGTGCCGGTCACCGTCCACCCGGTCAACGAAGCCGACCACGACCGCGGTGTTCTCCGCCGATTGCGCTAGGTGCCGGAGACCCTCAACGTTCTCGTCGATGAACGACCGTCGCAGCAGCAGATCCTCCGGGGGATAGCCGGTCACCGCTAGTTCGGGAAGCAACAGCACGTCGGCTCCGGCTTCTTCGGCCCGCTCCATGGCCTCGAGGATGACCTGGAGATTGCCATCCACATCGCCGACGACCAGATTGACCTGGGCTCCGGCTATCCGCAAGAAAGACATAGCGGCAGGTTACATTGCACCCCGTCCGGCGTTGCCTCCGGGTTCGGATGGGGGTACGCGCTAGACGCCCCTGACCGTCTCCTCGATCAGCCAGTCCACCACTTGTTCGAGAGCCTCGTCCCGCCCCGCACCCGCCTCGAGCGCATCGTGATAGATCTTCAGCTGGGTGTCGGCAGAGGTTCCCCGCTCGACGATCGTGCGGGCGTGGTGCAACTCGTCGACACAATCGAGCATCTTGGCGTCCTTCTTCACCAGATCGATGATCTCTTCGAGAAGATCGGGGTAAGGGACCGGCTCACCGAGCCCGAAATCGATCAGCTCACCAGAGATCCCGTAGCGCTGTGCCCTCCACACGTTCTCTTCAATCAGCATCCGGCTGTAGATACGCCAGCGCTGATTCTTGACGCGGCGCCGGAACAGCATCGAAAGCAGTGAGACGTACATTGCCGCAACGGCCATGGTGTCGTCGATGTTGGTGCAGATGTCGCTGCTCCGCAGCTCCAGAGTCGGATACCGAGCACTGGGACGCAGGTCCCACCACAGCTTGGTGGCGTCTTCGATGACGCCGGCTCCGACCAGCACATCGACATGACGCTCAAACTCGGCCCACGAATCGAACTCGTCGGGCATGCCGGTCCGAGGTACGGCCTGCCAGACCGAGGTTCGGTAGCTCTTCAACCCTGTCTCATCCCCGTTCCAGAACGGCGACGAGGTCGACAACGCCAGCATGTGGGGGATGAAGTAGAGGACCTGGTTCATCAGATCGATGCGAGTGTCCGGGTCCTCGATGCCTACGTGGACGTGCATACCGCAGATGAGCAGGCGGCGGATCACACCGCCGAGAGCCTTGGCGAGGATGTTGTAGCGCGGCTTGTCGGTGTGACGCTGCTGGTACCAGTCGGCTGAAGGATGGGTGGAAGCGGCAATCGGAGCCAACCCATACTCGTTACAGACGTCCGCGACAGTCCGCCGCAGGTACTTGAGCTCGTCGCGTACTTCGTGCACGCTCGTGCATACCTTGGTACCGATCTCGATCTGGGAGCGCAGGAATTCTGGACTCACCTGACCCTCGAGGATCTCTTCGCAAGCCGCCATCAGTCCGTCCGGCAGATCCTGGACGAGTTCACGGGTCTCGATGTCGACGATCAGGTATTCCTCTTCGATCCCGATCGTGAAAACAGGTCGCTCGGTCACGGACTACACCTCCCGGAAGCTCCAGCCGCCAAGTTAGTGCGCCCACAGGGCGCTCGACGACCAGCCCGAAACAGGGTCGCATAGCGCGCGAGCCTTTTTGGCCTCACTACAATCCGCACATGCCCGACCGAATCTCTACGCTGGCGCGCCTTGCCGCAAAGATTGCACCGGAGATGATCGAGGTGCGCCGCGATATCCACCAGCACCCTGAGGTGGGCTGGATGGAACATCGCACCACCAGCCAAATCGCCAAGAAGCTCCTCGACTGGGACATCACGCCTCACGTCCGACCGGAAGGCACCGGTCTCGTAGCGAATATCGGCAATGATGGCCCTGCGGTTGGCTTCCGGGCGGACCTCGACGCCCTGCCGATTGCTGAGGAAGCCGCACCGCCGTACGCCTCAGTTATCCCCGGCGTGATGCATGCCTGCGGTCATGATGCCCACGCCGCCATCGGGCTCGGTGCTGCCTGGGTACTGCAGCACTACGGCGATTTGCCGGGGACAGCAAGATTCATCTTCCAGCCGGCCGAGGAGACGATCCCGGGCGGGGCCCAAATAATGCGAGACGACGGAGTCCATCGCGGCCTGACCGCGATCACGGCCTTCCATGTCGATCCTTCGCTCGAGGCCGGCAGGGTCGGTATTCGCAGCGGGGGCATCACCGGCGCTTCGGACCGGTTCTACGTGCGGCTTTCCGGACCGGGGGGGCACACATCGCGGCCACACCAGACCGTCAACCTCCTCTACGTAGCCGCACGCATAATCACCGACGTGCCCCAGATGATTCGTCATACCATCGATCCTCGGGAGACCGTGCTGGTGGTCTTCGGCAGCGTCCAGGGTGGAACCGCCGCCAACGTCATCCCGACCCACGTCGAGCTTCAGGGAACGGTGCGGCTGTTTGATCTCGACCTGTGGCGGGAGATGCCGAAGCGAATGGAGTCACTCATCGCCGACATGGCAGGGCCATTGGGGGCCACCGCCGAGGTGGAGTACGTCCCGGGATCGCCGCCGGTGGTCAACGATGAGTCGGTGATTCGGACGGTCGAGAAAGCCGCGGAAGCCGCGCTCGGTCGAGCCAATGTGGTGCATACCCACCAAAGCCTCGGTGCTGAGGACTTCGCCTGGTTCCTCGAAGACGTCCCGGGGGCGCTCATCCGGCTCGGTGCCGCTCTCCCCAACCGCGCGGTCGATTTGCACTCGGCAACCTTCGACATCGACGAGTCGGCCATCGAAACCGGGATCCTGGTCGCCAGCGAGACAATGCTGCGCTTGCTCGAATCAGCGGCAGCTACTCCGACATAACGCTGGGTAGGGTCGGTGCATGGCACCCGCATTCGACTTGACGGACCGCCGCTTCATCCAGGATCCCTACCCCGTTCTCAACGCCATGCGCGAGCGTGCCCCGGTCATCCACGACGAGAACTCCAACCTGTGGCTCGTAACCAGACACGAAGACGTCCGTGCTTGCTTGCGCGATCGACGCCTCGGCCGGGTCTACGACCACCTGGCGACGACCGAAGAGATAGGCGCCCGGCCGCAAGACCCGAGGTGGGCTCCTTTCTGGCAGGTGGAACGATATTCGCTGCTCGAACTAGAGCCACCCGATCACACTCGTTTGCGGCGCCTCGTCTCCAAGGCGTTCACGGTGCGAGCGGTCGAAGCAATGCGGGCCCCCGCTGAGGAGCTGGCACGCCAGCTGCTCCACGAAATCGCCGACCGGGACGAGATCGATCTCCTCGCCGACTTCGCTCAGCCGTACTCGATTGGGATCATCACCTCCCTTCTAGGGATAGCCGACGCCGATCATGGCCAGTTGCTCGACTGGTCCCATCAGATGGTGAAAATGTACGAGCTCGACACGAGCGATGCCCAGGCCCAGGCCGCGGCTGATGCCGCGGCCGCGTTCGATGCATTTGTCCGCACCGTGATCGAGGCCCACCGCACTCGACCGCGGGGAGGCCTCGTCGGTGAACTGGTGCACGCTGAGGTGGACGGAGAGCGCCTCACCGACGAGGAAATTGTGTCAACGGTCATCGTGCTGCTCAATGCCGGTCACGAGGCAACGGTGAACACCATGGGCAACGGGATAGTTGGCCTGATGAAGAGTCGAGCAAACTGGGAGCGGCTGGTCGACGGTTCGATAGCAACATCAGTTGCTGTTGAGGAGATGATCCGTTGGGATGCTCCGTTGCAGCTGTTCGAGCGTTGGGTTCTGAGCGATGACGTCACCGTGGCTGGTACACAACTCGCTTTCGGCGACAAGATCGGGATGCTCTTCGGCTCGGCCAATCGTGACCCACGTGCGTTTGATGACCCCGACACCTTTCGCGCCGACCGCAACGCAACTCACCACATCGGGTTCGGCGGTGGGACCCATCATTGCCTGGGAGCCCCCCTGGCCAGACTCGAACTCGACGTTGCCTTGGCCGCGCTGATTGACTGCTGCCCCGACCTGGAGCTGACCGCCGACCCGGTCCGACAGGACGCTTTCACCATTCATGGATACGAATCGGTGCCGATGGCGCTCAGACCCGCCTAGCCGTAGCCCAGGCGAGGCCGGCTCAATCCGCCAGTAGTAGACCCTCATCGATCAAAGCGGTGCGCAGCGCTTCGGCCTCGCCGGGCCGGACGGAAACCGTCAGTACACCGCCACCACCGTGAGGCGCGTGCCGCAGCTGCAAGTCGCGTACGTCGACCGCCGAAGCACCGAATGCCCGGCCTACTCGGGCCAGCTCCCCCGGCTCATCAGCAAGCGCAACCCGGACCGCCACGACCGGAGGCGCCAGGCTGCGACGCACTTCCTGACCTCTGCTGAGGAAAGCCCGCACCGACTCGGCATCCCCCGCTTCGAGCGCCTCGGTGACTCGCTGCAGCCGGCGTTGCAGATCGGCGATCGCAGCGTTGACCTCGGCAGCGTTGTTACCGAGCAGGTCAACCCACAGAGCGGGATCGGATGCAGCAACTCGAGTGAGGTCGCGAAAGCTACCGGCGACCAGGTCGAGGGTCTTCGTTCTGTCGGCAGCCTCGTTGACCAGAGCGGCGGCCAGGACCTGGGGAAGGTGGCTGATCATCGCAACTGCGGCGTCGTGTTCTGCTGCGGTCATCCGCAGCGGCTCCGCACCGAGTTCGCGGAGCAGCTGCTCCGCCTCATCCAGGTCGGTAGTGGCGGCGCCATCGGTTACTAGCACCCAGGTCGCTCCGCGAAACAGCGCCGGTGATGCGCCGCGGGGACCGGTCACCTCACGTCCTGCCATGGGGTGGGTCCCAACGAAACGGGTGGGGAGAGCATTGGCAACGACTGCGCTCTTCACACCGGCAACATCGACAACCAGGGTGTCGGTTGCCAGTCGGGCCGCTTGGTCGATCACGGCTGACGGGGGGCCGGCAAGAATGATCACGTCTACTGGGGCCGTGACGAGGTCTTCGAAGGACTCAGCCGCTTGGTGGATCGCCCCGATCGCGGCGGCCTCCTCGAGCACGTCGTGATCGGGGTCCCAGCCGTGCACCACCCATCCCGCGCGCTGCAGGGCGAGGCCGATCGAGGACCCGATGAGTCCCGTTCCTGAGACCGCTACCCGTCGCGTCACAGGCGGAACGATCCCATTACGTCCATCATTGCGCGGACCTGATCCATCAGCTCGGCGAATTCCACCGGCAGTATTGCCTGCGGGCCGTCGACCAGTGCCGTCTCCGGGGCCGGGTGGACGTCGATGATGAAGCCGTCGGCTCCGGCGGCAACTGCGCTGCGAGTGAGTGCTGGGACCAGGCTCCGTTTTCCTCCTGAGTGCGACGGGTCGACGATCACCGGCAGGTGCGACAGCTCCTTTACGACCGGTACCGCGGAGATATCGAGCGTGTTACGGGTCGAGGTCTCGAACGTCCGGATTCCGCGCTCGCACATGATGACGTCGTGGTTGCCCTCCTTGTAGATGTACTCGGCAGCGTTCAACCACTCCTCGATCGTGGCCGTCAGACCCCGCTTCAGCATCACGGGTTTGTCTTGCCTGCCGAGTTCGGACAGAAGGGTGAAGTTGGCCATGTTGCGGGTTCCGACTCTGATCAAGTCCGCATACGAACTCACCAGCTCTACGTCGCGCGGGTCAACAGCTTCGGCAACGAACGGCAACCCGAAGGCCTCACGTGCCTCGGCGAGGAGTTCGAGTCCTTTCTCGGCGAGACCCTGGAATGAATACGGCGAGGTCCGGGGCTTGAACGCGTCGCCCCGAAGGATGGTCGCGCCGGCTTTGGCGACGGCCTCGGCTGAAGCAAACAGCTGGTCGCGAGATTCGACGGCGCAAGGTCCGGCAATCGGTGCGAAGTTGCCACCGCCGACCAGGACGCCGCCGACGTCGACAACGGTTTCCTCCGCCTGGAAGTCTCGGCTGACGAACTTGAAAGGCTTCAGCACTGGGACGGCACGCTCCACACCCGAGAACGCTTCCCAGGGAAGCTGTTGGATGGCATTGCGATCGCCGACGGCACCGATCACAGTTCGATGTTTTCCCTCAGAGACGTGCGCCTCCGCTCCGATGGATTCGAGTCGCTCGATGACATGAGCGACGTCATCGGGCGAGGCGCCGCTTGCCATGACGATGATCAAGGATTCATCCCCTCTTGTGGATTTCATTAATCGCTCCGGAGTTAGACGGCCATGGTAGGGCTCGCTGCGGAGGGGTGTCGCTCGGTGGGTAGTCTGGAGAGGTATGCGGCAGATCCTTGTGACCGGGGCAGCCACGTGGACCGGCGGCCACTTGATTCGACGTCTCGAGCAAGACGCCGACACCGAAGTGC
This sequence comes from Acidimicrobiia bacterium, assembly GCA_030066875.1. GTDB lineage: Bacteria > Actinomycetota > Acidimicrobiia > Spongiisociales > UBA5794 > JAAETI01. The sequence goes on from JASJAS010000092.1 coordinate 16,406, forward strand.
TCGCCGTCGACGAGATCGAGCCGCGAGTGGAGTTCGATTCCGACCTGTTCACATTCGAGCTCGATAGACCGGAGTTTGCGCACTTCGTTCTCGAGGTCAGGCCGGACGCCGTGGTGCACCTGCAGACCGTCGACCGGTCGGCCCTCCTCGGCGGGCGACGGGCCCACGACGAAGCGGTGGTGGGCGCTCAGGCGTTGTTCGGCGCGATCCGGCGCTGTGACTGCATCAAGCAGGTAGTCGTGAAGTCCGACATCTGCGTCTACGGCATGGGGCCCCGCAACCCTTCGGTAGTCGTCGAGGGAGCAAGCCTCGAAGGCACCCGGGGAAGCTACGCCCGCGACCTCAAGGCGCTGGAAGACTACATAGAGGCGACCGCTGCGACCCGGTCGGATGTCACCTTCACGGTGCTGCGCTTCGCCCCGATCTTCGGTTCAGAAGTCAACAATCCCCTCAGCCGCTATCTCCGCCTTCCCCTGGTACCAACCCGCCTCGGCTACGACCCACGCCTCCAACTCATCTCGGAGCACGATGCCGTGCGGGCTCTGGAGCATGCATTGGCCAATCCAGCCAACGGCGCGTTCAACATCGCGGCCCGAGGTCAGCAGTACCTGTCGCGCATTCTGCGGCTCGGGCATCGCGTTGCGCAGCCGCTACCCCGCCGCGCTTATGACATCGCGGTCAAGGGAATGAGCCGTGCGGACCTCCATCTGCCCGCACACATCAAACGCCTCGTGCATCACGGTCTAGTTACCGACACCGACAGAATGAACCAGGTCCTAGGGTTCCAGCCCAACTACAACCTGCGTCAAACGGTGCTGGCCGGATACGGTCTTCTCCCCACACGGGCGACCCAACCATGAGCCGCCATCCCTACGCCGACATGACGAAGCAGCAACTCCTCGAGGAAGCGCGCCGCAGGCAACTTCGGGGGCGTTCGCGGATGACCAAATCCGAGCTGATCGATGCCCTCTACGAGCCGCCCAAGTACGACGCGGCGGCAAGACGCCGCGCTCTCGAGAAGCGCCTCGATTCCTTCGTCGACCACACCCGTAGCTGCAATTGGAGAAGTGTCGAAGGACACCCCTGCGGGCTTCCAGCCATCAAGGAACATGAACGGTGCTCGCTCCATGGAGGAATCGACGCGGCCGACATCGCCGTTCCGGCAACCGGCCGCCTCGGATTCGACACTTGGCCGCAGCTGCTGCGCCACATCTGGCTGGCGTCCTACGACATCGATCCGATCGGTCTGGATCCCGCGGTAGCTGAGATGTTCTGGCACGTCGCCAACTACATGTACTTCGAGTACTTCCGTGTCGAAGTAGAAGGCGTCGAGAACCTGCCATTGCAGGGACCGGCGCTGCTGGCGGCCAACCACGGCGGGGCGGCGCTTCCCTATGACGCAGTAATGCTGACACTCTCCATGATCAACGAGATGTCCGTACCGCGTCGACCTCGCGTGATGGGCACTGAGGTCTTCAACGCCTCCCCCACCCTGTCGCACTTCTACCGCAAGATCGGCGGGGTCTACGCCTCCCGCGCCGATGCTGCCTATCTTCTGAACCGAGGGCATATGGTTGGCGTCTTCCCGGAAGGGGTACGTGCCTTCCAGAAGCCGTTCTCCCAGGCCTACCACGTGCAACGCTTCGGCCGTGGCGGGTTTGTGACAATGGCGGAACGGCATGCGGCACCGGTAGTACCAGTGGCAATCGTCGGATCGGACGAAGTCCACCCCGCGCTCTTCTCTTCACAGCTGCTCGCCCGTCTGGTTCGATTGATCTGGCCGTCACAACGGGTGGAGGAGATGGCGGTATACCTCAACCTGATTCCGTTGCCGATTCGATGGCGCATCCGGTTCCTCGAACCAATTCCACCCTCGCATGCCGGCACCGATCCCGACCCGCTGGAGATGCTGGAGCGAACCGAGGCAATCCGGACGCTCATTCAACGCAACCTCGATGACCTGTTGTCGGCCCGAGGCTCCGCTATCTGATTGCTAGCTCCCAGCTAGCGCTTGCAATTGTTAGCACTTTGCGATATCGTGCTAACGATGAAACAGATCGGTGATCTCGGCAGCTACATACGCCAACAAAGGGAGCGCAGCGCTATGTCGCTTCGCAAGCTTGCCGACGCCGCGGGGATATCGAATCCGTATCTGAGCCAGATCGAAAGAGGGCTGCGCAAACCGTCTGCGGAGATATTGAAGTCGCTCGCCAGGGCACTCTCGATATCGGCGGAGACGCTCTACGAACGTGCGGGTTTGCTCGACGAAGTGGGTGTGCGCCGGGACGTACCGGATGCCATTGCCGATGATGATCATCTGACAAAGACGCAGAAAGTCGCGCTGCTTGAGGTTTACAACAGCTTCATCAGCCAAGACACAGAGGAGTAGAGAACATGGACTTCGCATCGTCCAAGGAAGCGGCGAAGAAGACGGCTTATGCCACGATGGGAGCCCCCTTCGTCATGGGTCGCAAGATCAAGGACTTCAGCAGCAAGCTGGTCAGCGACGCGCAGAAGGAAATCGACGAATACGCCGCGGAAGGCGAGAAGCTGACGAAGCAGCTCAAGGACCGCAACGTCGTCGAGGAGCTCGAGCACCGTATGCACATCGACAAGGTGCAGGACCGTGTCGAGCAGCTTCGTGATCAGCTCGAGAACACGCTGAACAACTGGCGCGAGTCATTCACGCCCGTCGATGAAGAGCCGGCAAAGGCCCCCGCGAAGGCAGCGGCCAAGAAGGCCCCCGCCAAGACGACGGCCAAGAAGGCCCCCGCCAAGAAGGCCCCTGCCAAGACAACGGCCAAGAAGACTCCTGCGAAGACAACCGCCAAGAAGGCCCCCGCCAAGACGACGGCCAGCAAGTAGAGACGTCTGGCCGGGAAGGAGCTCGGTCCAGAGCGACCGAAGCGTCGCTACGGACCCACGGGGTCGCTAGGGGCCATAGGTCGCTAAGGGCCGACGAAGCTCTCCCTCCCTTCCTGCTTCACTTTTCCGGCCAAACAGGGACCCCCGGCACCATATGGTGCCGGGGGTCTTGCTAATCCTGCCGTTCCGGACGCGCCGTGAATCAATACTTGATGACTGCGTCGAGCTCCCTAGCGTGTTCCACCCAACGCTCGACCATGGCCTCTGTGGGAAGCCGCCGCACCAGCCGCTTCTTGTTGTTCACCTCGACCATCGAGGCCAACAGATTCCCCGGATTGCGGCGACGCAGCTCTTTCACCGTATCGACGCCAGCAGCTTCGAGAAGATCCGAGTACTCCTCACCAACCCCACGCACCCGCATCAGGTCGGCACGGTTGACCCACTCCAGGATCAGCTTTTCGCTGATCCGGGTAGCTGAAGCGATATCACGCCTCCCTTTGCGTGTCGAGCCCTTCTTGAGGAGCGCCTCGACGGTGCGAATCCGTGCTTTGCGGAGGCTGGTCGCCTGCTTGTGACCAATCCCCTCGATCGCGTCGATCGAAGCCATATCCGTCCTTCCCGATCCAACTCTTCCAGTGTGTTGCGGCCCCTCATCCGCGATCACACCGGCGAAGAGAATACCGAGTTTGCCCCGCCGGTTGCCAGACGACTCGGCTCAGCGCAGTCCGAGCAGGTCCGCGATGTCGTCCGGGCTGGTGATTCGGCGCGGCGGCAAACGGTCGAACCAGACCTCGTCGACCCAGTCCGGGTGCGCCTGCAACACCTGGTCGAATCGGATCGTTCCCTCGACCGAGATCAAACGCGGCCAAATCGTATCGCCAACGACAACCGGGTGGCCGAGGGCGTAGCGATACTTGGGCAGAACCGCCGGCTTGCCACCGGCACGGTGCTGGTCGAGCAGTCGAGCCACATCGTCCGGCCGCGATCCCAGCTGGTCGGCGTGGATCAAGACTGCCGTGTCATGTCGGTCGAGCCTGAACAGAGTGTCGATCCCAACCCGAAGAGCCGCGGCCTCCCCACCGCCCGGCTCCAGATCAACCACGACCGTACAGCCGGTCAGATCCACCGCCTCGAGAACCGGATCGGCATCTTCGCCAAGGACAACGATCACGTCGTCGACCGGCCACAGCCGCACCTCGGCCAAGACCGCCTCTATCAGAGTCGTGCCGCGCAACTCACAAAGGTACTTGGATCCGGAGAACTCGGAACTCGTCTCAGCGGCCAGGACCAACGCAGCCACGTTCATGGTGGAGGGTTCCCCCGAAGCACCTTGCGTCCGCTCATCCGGGCCCACCACAGATATACGGCTCCGCCGATCCAGACCAGGGAGGCGACGACTTGATACCAGAGGTCCCACCCGTACTCCCGAATCGACCAGGAGTAGAGGAACGCCACGGCGCCGAACGTGAGCTGAAAGGCGCCCGCCGTTACGAACACGGCCTTGCCGCCGGGACGCGCCAACACCTGGATAGCGATGATGGACCACGCCAGCAGCACCGCGCCGACCCAGCGAAGCCCGCCGAGTTGGTCCGCAGCATCTGCATCGAGTCCGATGAAGTCGAAATACGCCGCGGGAAAGATCACAAGCGGTAGGGCAAAAGTCAGGTTGACGAAGATGTAGACGACCATCGCTGAGGTGAGGGTGGCCGCCGGATCACGCTGCTTACGACCGGTATCGCCGGTCCCGGTCTGTGATCCCGGGTCCTCCGGCGGGATTCCGTCCGTCACGATTCGTCCTCCATGCTCTCCAACATCACCACAACGAGGTCTTCCAAAACACTTCCAAGCAGGCCGATCAGCGCTGTCTCCGGATCGGCCGGCTGCTCCGCGAGCCGACCTGCCGTGACTCCGCCGTTGCGTGCTGCCAGCACGAGCCTCGACTCGGCCAGAACCCGAGCCCAGGAGGCAGCATCGTCACCGGCGAGCGTGATGCTACCTTGCTGCGCCGTGCGCAAGGTCTCGGCGAACCTCTCCCGATCGATCGAACGCGCCTTGGCCAGCTCTTTGGCGGCAAGACGATCGAACTCCCGCGAAGCCGACTCGTCTCCCGGGTACAAGGAGGGGTTGAGCCGGGCCCGCGCCGGATCCCGCCGCTCCATGCCTGCAGAGCCGAGCAAGCTGCCGAGCCGCAGCAAGACAGTGATCTCGGAGGCATCGAGGGCCACTGCTATCCCGTCCGAACCGGCTCGGAACCTGCTCACACATCCTCCAATGTCACCCGGAGCCCGTGGTGGAGTAGCCGGAACGCAATCATCTCCGCTCGCTCCCGCGGAGCGGTAGCGAACACAGCCCTCCCCTCGTTGTGGACCAGGAGCATGAGGCGGGAAGCCTCATCTACGGATCTGCCGGAGAGTGTGCGGAACACCCACGTCACGTAGCTCATGAGGTTGACGGGGTCGTCCCAAACGACCACTTTCCAGGAGTTTGCCGGACCAATGCTCATCGGCCCATGCGCTGCGTGTTGATCCAGTCTTCAAAATCCAGCCGGGCGACCCGCCATTCCCGGCCGAACTTCACTGCAGGCAGTTCGCCGGAGCGCAGCTGGCTCGTCACAACGAACGCCGAAACATCCATGTAGTCACAGATGTCGGCTACTGACAGCCACTCTTTGTCGATGTCGACAACGATTCGCTCCATCGCCTACAGGCTATGGGCACCGTCGCCGCCCGGCAAACGAGACCGAACACGATCATGGGCCCACCCCAGAGGGCGGGCCCATTGCGAGACTCGAAACGACCGGTGGATCACCCGATACCAACTTCGCTAGTAACGGCCGACCGTTTCACTGCATTTATCGACAACGCCGGAATGCAACTGTCGGAGCATAATCGTTTGGTCAGGGTAACTAGTTACCGGCTCAAGACAACGGGGGGTGGTCACGCGTGCACTTGCGATAGTTTTCGCGCTCTGGGATACTCGATCCGCTGTAAGGGAGGCACCCGGATGATCCACTCGTCGGCCATCGAGGGACACCACTTCTTGATGTCGCGCCGCCGCGGCTATGACCCTGCCGAGGTTGATGCAGTAATCAAGCGGATCGTCGACACCCTTCGCAAGTACGAGGAACGGGAAGCGGAGCTCGCAGCCGAGGCTGCCGCAGGTCTCGGGGTGACCGATTTGGAGTTGATCCGTTCTGCTAGGGAGGGTGACAGCGACGCCAAGACACCGGAGGAACTCGCAGCCGAAGCCAGAGAGCTGCTCGACCAGGCAGAGCGAACCGCAGCCGCCGAAGTTGCTGCTGCCGAAGAGGAGGCGGCAAGGATCATCGAGATAGCCCGCGCCGACGCAAGCAGTCTGCTTTCCCGCCGCAACGCCCGGGCGGAGGATCTCATCACTGCAGCGCTGGCGGAGGTGAAGGCACTTCGGGCCAGAGTTCTCCACGAGACCAACGAGTATCGAGCAGGCAAGAGAACCGAAGCCAGTGCGTTGGTTCGCACTGCGAATCTGCATGCTGATCAAATGCTCGAGGATGCGCGCCACGAGGCGGGATCGATCCTGGGTCGGGCGCGCCGCGAACAAATGGTGCTGGAGCAGAGAATCGGCCAACTTCGCTCGGCACTGGCAGGAATCGAGGGGCAGTTCCGGACGCTCGCTGAGACGACCCTCGAACAGACCGAAATCATGTCGGCAATGCTGTCACTGGAAACCGACGCGCTCGGCGACGTGCTCGAAGACAAACATGACGCGGCACCCGAGGAATCGCACGAAGAACCCGAGGTCGTACGGCTGACACAGGGCGGACTGACCGTCGACCTGACCGATGAGGCACTCGAGACCTCCGAGAGTGTTAGCGCCGCCAATCAGATTGACGAACACTTCGTGGTCGCCCCAGGCAACACCATCTACCAGCGGCGGGGTGGTGGACTGCGGCGTCGCCTTGAAGAGGAAGAAGTCGAGGAACTACCCGAGTAGCTGAGCCGCCCGGTAGTCGGGATCAGCCGAGTCTTCCGTGGTCTTCCCCAAGCACGACTTCGGTCGTGGGCCGAGTCAGAATGAAGGTCGAGACAGCCACGGCGCAAGCGATCAATATCACTCGCGCCACGACTCCGTCAACCACCAGAAACACAGACACGGCGAAGCTGATGATGATCAGACCGATTGCCAGAGCCTTGACGCGTCGGGGTATCCCGTGTCCGGCGCGATAGTTTCGGATGAGCGGTCCGAAGCGGGGGTGATTGAGGACCCAGTTGTACATCCTCTCGTTCGACCGGAAGAAGAAGAACGTCGCCATCAGCAGGAAGACGGTTCCGGGAAGGAGCGGCACGACGTAGCCGGCAATGCCGAGTCCCAGACAAACGAATCCGAGCACCAGGTAGACGGCGCGAGCGAGTCGGCTGGTGACGACCTGCGCCGGTTCGATATGCCGGTCGGTTGTGGATGGGTGCGTCGACGCCACGACTCTCACCTCGGTTGTACGGACTGGAGTGCGATCGGCGAAAGGCGACGATGGCTCGTCGAGGGACCGACAGCAAGTCGGGGGTCGAGCTCAAAGCGGGCTATTGCTCGACCGCCCCGGTTTCGAGAGGGGCGATGCATTCTGGCAGGTTGTTGGTCACGCTGTTCACCAACGTCGACACCGGGTGCTCTCCCATCTCGGAGTCGGGGTACACGGTGAGCAGGCTCTCCAACTCGGCCCGATCTTCGACCGATCGGTCGAGCCACCTGGACCAACTCTCCTCCGGCAACACCACCGGCATCCGATCATGGATGTCGGCAACCAATCCGTTGGGGCGTCCGGTGATGATGGTGCAGGTGAGCACCCTGTCTTGTGTCTCCGGCTCCTTCCAGCTGGACCACAAGCCGGCGAAAGCGAGCGGTTGGCCGTCGGTTCTGTAGAAGTAGTGGGGCAG
>JASJAS010000093.1 GCA_030066875.1 Acidimicrobiia bacterium
CACGACCGACGGCCGAGAAGCTCTGACCTTCTCCTCGGATTCCGTCACTGCGGTCTATCTGGGCCTCCAGTACCTGTCGTTGCTGGCTGCGGAGAGCGACCGAGCGATCCTTGTCTATGAGTCGCTGCAGACCCAGGAGGAGCGACAGCAGGTTCGTATTCGAGCCGAGGAAGCTGATGTCGCCGATCAGGTTGACCTGCTCGAGCAGCTCGAGTCAGAGCTGGCGGGGTTGGTCGCAGACCAGGCCGACAAGGCCGCAGTAGTTGCCGTTGAGCTGGCCGACCTGGCAGACCAGTTGGACCGTATCGACTTCAGCATCGCCCAGTTCGCCGATGAGCTGGACGGCCTGGAGCAGGAGCAGGCCAGGGTGGAGCGCCTCATCGAGGAGGAGGCATCGAAGGAAGGAACGGCCCCCGGAGTCCTCGTACGCCCGGTGCCCGGCGCCATGACGTCACCGTTCGGCATGCGAATCCACCCCATCCTCGGCTATGCACGGATGCACACCGGTATCGACATGAGTGCCCCACACGGCCAGGAAATCAGGGCCGGCGGATCGGGCCGAGTGATCCTCGCCGGGGCGTACGGGGGCTACGGAAACACGGTGATCATTGATCACGGAGGGGGAATGACCACCCTCTACGCCCACCAGTCGCAATTCAATGTCGTCTACGGACAGGATGTTGCGGCAGGGGAGGTCGTGGGCTACGTCGGCACTTCGGGGCTCTCGACCGGCGCTCACTTGCATTTCGAGGTCCGATTGTTCGGAACTCCGGTCAATCCGGCGGACTACATCTGATGGCCGGTCTGAAGGTGGTGGCCACCAACCGGAAAGCTCGCTATGACTATGAGATCCTGGATACGTTCGAGTGCGGCATCGTGCTTAGGGGATCCGAGGTGAAGAGCTTGCGTGATGCCCAAGTCCAGTTGAAAGACGCCTACGCCGACATTCGCGACGGCGAGGTTTGGCTGGAACGGGCCCATATAGCCCCCTACGGGTTTGCCAGCGGTGGAGGTCACGAGCCCGAGAGACCCCGCAAGCTGCTGCTGCATCGGCGCGAAATCGATCGTCTGGTCGGAAAGGTCAACGAGGTCGGCCTCACCCTCATCCCACTGCGGATCTACTTCAAGGAAGGGAGAGCCAAGGTCGAGTTGGCCTTGGCCAAGGGGCGTCGCACCTACGACAAGCGGCAGAAGATCCGCGAACGTATGGAACAACGCGAGATGGCTCGCGCCAAACGGCGTCGCAGCTAGCCCCTAAGCGCCCGACGTCATCGACTCGAGCTGGGTGAAGATCTGGTCCACGCTGTCCGTGCCGAGGGCGCCGGCGACGCGAACGACAACCCTGCCCTCCGCATCGGTGACGACCCAGAACGGGAATGCTGTCGTGCCGAATAGTTGCGAGACGGCACCAGATTCGTCGACGACCACGGGAAAGGGGAATTGCTCTTCGTCGAGGTAGGGAAGAAGCGGGTTGGACCGAGTGTCGTCGATCGCCGAGCTGATGGTGACGAGTTCGACATTGGGGAAGCGTTCGGCGTTCTCCGGCCACCAAATGGCGAGTTCGGGGAGTTCCGACTGGCAATACGGGCACCAGTGGGCCCAAATCATCCAGACCCGGGCCTTACCATCGCCCGGGCTCCACGTGTTCTCCGTCCCCGTGTAGTAGTCGACTCCGTTGATGGTGGCCAACGTCATCTCCCCGAGAACGGCGGGGTCGTTGCGAGAGTCCTGGAAGGCGGGGAGGCTTCCGTCGGCTGCCTGGGCAGGGATGGCGGCAGGTGAAGTCCCGGCGGCGCTGACGGCAGCTTGGAGCTGGCCGTCGAGGGCGGCGAGCTGCTCGCCGAGGATGTCAACGTCCCGACGCAGCGGCTTGAGATCAGTGACGTCCTCGGCAAGCGCCGAGACTTCGTCGCGCGTCTCAGCCGATCGCTGCAGTTGCATTACCTGGAGCACGAGCACACTGAGCAGAAGCAGAACGATGATGATCCGGCTCACCTTTGCGGAGTCGATCCGCTGTGGTTCGGCAGCGGGCGGCTCGGGTTGCTCTGCAAGGAGTTCGGGGTCTTCGGCGTCGTCGATCAGTGGAGTTGCGGGTTCGTCCATGTGCGAAGTATGCCCCGAATCGCATGTTATGGCGAGCCGGTTTGGCCGCGGCATGGGGAACAACCGCATGCGAATTCCGGTTATTTACGTAGCTCCCGAGCCGACAACGGGAGTATTCTGAAGCCAGTAGGCCCGAGACCCGGTCTCCATTCGTGGGGGTGACACGGTTTCGACTGTGAGGGTTGAGGTGTCGGAAGCGAGCCGAGGAACCCCGGAGTCCTCGTTAAATGGCCGGGATACAAATACGTGCCGACAACGAACTGGCACTGGCTGCCTAAGTAAGCAGCCTGTCCGTCCGGAGGGTCCCCGCCTCGCCGGAACCGGGCAACGCAATGCGGGGTGCTCCCACCTGGGAAGTCAGGACCGGTGGGTCAAGATCTAACTGACTAGGGCCTGGGGAAACTGGCCGACAGAGTCCCCGGATCCCGAAAGCTCGCTGTCGGCTGCGCTCGGAGATGCCGGCGCTGAAACCTCATAGGACGGGGGTTCGATTCCCCCCACCTCCACCAAGAGAGAGAACCCCACCAGCAGGTGGGGTTCTTCTCGTGCACAGCGGAGGATTCTCCGTTCTTGCGGACAACGGCGGCCCATAGGGCGGTGTAGATACGCAAGAACGAGGAGGGGGGAAGGCGGCCTGTGCACGATGTGACCTTTGGCCCGTCCCAGCTAGCTCTGGGACGCAATATCCTTGGGTCCCAAGGAGCGAAGGAGGTGTGCATGCTGCGTCCGGGTACCAGGGTCCGCAAGATGACCAAGAAGGTTGGGCAACCGGCGCCTGAGGGCAAGATCATCGGGATGAAGGGCCACGCCTACGAGGTGCAGTGGGACGACGGCCACGTTGGTATCGCCGACCCGGTGGGCGTCGTCAAGATCAAGAAGAAGAGCTAACGCGACGCTCTTGTGGCCCGGTTGCCCACCACAACGGCCGCCGGTCCTCCGAAGTCGCCATCGCCGACTCGCGCCAGTCGCAGCGGCGAGGTATGCCTACGGAACACTCGAAAGCTGGTCGATAGGTCCTTTGAGGCAAGGTGCGTCAGCCGTATCTTCAGCCTTGATCCTCCGCAAACGAGAGAGAGCAGTCATGAAGGGCAGTCGAGCAGCGGCGCTCCTTTTCGCATTTACGCTTGCAGTTGTCGGATGTGGTGGCGACGACTCCGGGTCGACCACAACCCAGGCGCCTACCACGACGACCACCGAGATACTCGACAAGGATCCATCCACATCAGGCGACGCTGTCGACAATCTCCAAGATGTGCGCGGTGCGATAGTGCGTATCGTCGCCGAGGGCAGCTTTGCGGATCCGGAATTCGGGCAGCAGTACAACGCTGCGGGATCGGGGAGTGGCTTTTTCGTGAGCTCGGATGGTATCGCAGTCACCAACAACCACGTCGTGACCGGCGCGGCGTTTCTTCAGGTCTATGTCGAAGGAGAGGACGAGCCCCGCAATGCCCGGGTGCTTGGTGTCTCTGAGTGCTCCGACCTGGCGGTGATCGACGTCGATGGCGACGGCTACCCGTATCTCGAGTGGTACGAGGGGGACATCTCGGCGGGGCTCCAGATCTATGCCGCAGGCTTCCCGCTCGGGGATGAGGAATACACGCTGCTGGACGGAATCATCAGCAAGGAGAATGCCGACGGCGAATCCGACTGGGCTTCCGTGGACAAGGTTGTCGAGCATTCCGCTGACACCCTTCCGGGAAACTCCGGCGGACCCATCGTCACCGAGGACGGCAAAATCGTTGCCGTCAACTACGCCGGTGACGGGGCCGGACAGGCCTTTGGCGTCGGCCGTGAGGAGGCCCAGAAGGTGCTGCCGAGCCTCATCGACGGCAACGACGTGACCTCGATCGGCATCAACGGCCAAGCATTGAGCGACGGCAGCTTCTCCGGCATCTGGGTTGCATCGGTCGCGTCGGGCAGCCCCGCCGATCTCGGCGGAATCGAGAGCGGCGACCTGGTCACCCTCCTCGAAGGGCTGATTCCGGCAACCGACGGCACCATGGCCGACTACTGCGACATCCTGCGATCTCACGCTCCCGGCGACCCGCTCAGCGTTGAGGTCTATCGAGCAGCCGATGACGCGTTCTATGAGGGGACCCTGAACACAGAGAATGTTCTGGCCCTGTCGTTCTCCTTCGAGTCCGAGCTGCAGGACGAGGTTGCCGAAATCACCGGTGACGCTCCCGCTACGGTGCCCGGCTACGACTCCTATATGACGCTCACCGACGTCAACGACACGATCACGGTCGACGTGCCCTCGGTCTGGACCGAGAGCAGGCTCGAGGGACTCTGGGATTTCGACGGTGAGCTGGTGGGATCCGCGATAAGCGCAGCACCCGACTACGACAGCTGGTTCAACACGTGGAGCACTCCAGGGGTGTTCTTCGGAGCGTCGCCGGTTCTGGCAGATAGTTGGACCGTCGACTCGCTGCTGGACCGGTCGGACTTCTCCGGTCAATGTGACTACGACGGCCGGTCGCCCTACTCGGATGCCCTCTATGAAGGCGCATACGACGTGTGGTTGAACTGCGGTGGTGAGGAGGCGATGCTGGTCGTCGTTGTCGCTGAACCGCCCGGTGCTTCGATCATCATGCTCGTCCAGATCCAGGTGATCAGCGAGGCCGATCTCGAGGCGCTCGACACGATTCTCAACACCTTTGTCGCCGACGAGCTAGCACTGGCGAACCTGATCGACGGTTCCACGGCCACTGGGGGCGGGCTGGTCCTCACCGGTGCTGAACTCCTACCAGGCGATTGCTTCAACGACGTCGATGTCGTGACGTACGGGGATGGCCTCGATGTCGAGATCACGACCGTGCCCTGCGATCAGCCGCACGACAACGAAGTCGTTCTCACGTACTACTTCCCCGATACTCAATTCACCTCTGACGAGATGGTGTGGGAGCAGCTCGACACGGTCTGCAGCGACGCCTGGCCCGACTATGTCGGCGTTCCTTACCTGGAGAGCGCGCTGTACTTCTACTACTACCCGCCCAGCGCGGCAGACTGGAACGTGGGCAACCGGATTGGGGTTTGCGTGGCCTACGACGGCGATCTGGAACCGATCACGGGCAGCGTCTTCATGAGCGGTATCTAGGAGGTACGCCGGTACCGTAGGGGGATGGAGGAGCCTTGGATCGAACGCGTCATCCGCGAAGCCCAGGAGTCCGGGAAGTTCGATGACGCCGCCGGCGTCGGGCAGCCCATCCCCGACATCGACCGGCCCTACGATCCCGCTTGGTGGGCCCGTCGCTGGCTCGTGCGCGAGCGCTACCGGGAGAACGCTGCCGAGCTGGCTCGGAACGTCGTCGAAGAGATCCCCCGGATCCTTGCCGGCACCGTCGAGAGCGAAGTGCGGGCCGGTCTAGAGTCGCTCAACACCAGGATCGAAGCTCACAACGAGGTATGTCCTTCGGGGAATGCTCTCCCTCGGTTGGACGTTGCAGGTTTGCTGAAAGAGTGGGCGGTTCGGCGCGACAGATGAGCGGAAGGAACCTATGAACAGGCGCAACATACTGATTGCCGGCGTCGCCGGCATTGTCGTTCTGGCAGCGGCCGTATGGTTCTTCTTCATTCGTAGCGACGCGCCACCACCGGCTTCACTGGAGGAAGCCGTTGCCGCAGTGACCGACGACACGGAAGCTCCCGAGGGAGACACCACAGACACCACAGCACCGCCTGCAACGACGGAGACTACGACCGCGAGTGTGGGTTTGGACGGCACCTGGATGGCCGACCAGGCGAACACATTTGCCGGCTACCGCATCGGGGAGGAACTCGCCAGCATTGGTACGACTACCGCGGTCGGTCGAACCTCAAACGTCGAAGCGACCCTGACGTTCAGTGAGGCAGCCGTCACCGAACTATCGGTGACCGTCGACATGACCACGCTGGAGAGCGACCGGTCGCGCCGCGACGGTGCGCTACGCACCCGCGGCCTCGAAACGGAGACGTTTCCAACGGCGATGTTCGTGCTAACCGAGCCGATCGATCTTGGCGCCGTTCCCGAGGAGGGCGAGTCATTCGCCGCTACGGCAGTCGGCGACCTCACCCTGCACGGCGTCACCAACAGCATCACGATGCCCGTTGAAGGCTCACTCGTCGGGGGGACGGTTGTTGTCGTGGGTGCGACGGATGTGACCTTGACGGACTACGACATCGAGGCGCCGACCGGCTTCTCCGTGCTCACCATCGAAGAAGTCGGCACTATCGAGGTTCAACTGGCCTTCGTCCCCGGGTAGGCGGACCAGGGTCAGCTCAGGGCCCGTCGCAGGAACGCGGCCATCTGTTCCCGAGTCACGGGCTTCGTCGGGCAGAACATGTCATTGTCCGGCGGATTGCAGCCTGTGGTGATCCCCGCCGCGGCGAGTCTGGCGATCTCCTCCTGGAAGATGCTCTCGTCATCGTCAACGAACGTGTTGCCACCGCCGTTGTCGGTCAGGTCGAGGGCCCGTACCAGGAATGCGGCCATTTGCTCCCGTGTCACGTTCTTGTCGGGGCAGAACGAGTCGTTCAGCGGGGGATTGCACCCGCGAGTCACCCCGGCGGTCGCCAGCTTGTCGATGTCAAGCTCGAACGTGCTGTCGTCATCGTCGACGAAGAGGTTGCCTCCGCCGTCGTCGGCGTAGCCCAGGGCACGTACCAGGAATGCGGCCATCTGACCGCGTGTCACGTTCTTGGCCGGGCAGTAGCTGGTTTCCGTGCAGCCGCGTGTGATCCCTGATTCGGCCAACCAGAGGATGTCGTCCAGGAAGACGGAGGCGGCGACATCGTCGAACCCTATCAACCTGATGACGAGCCCCTCAGTCGTCTCTTCGAGCACCCGGAGCCTGGCACCCTGGGCCAGCAGTTCTTCGCCCTGGTCCACGTCGAGGCGTGCTTCGCCGCCCACCGGCGTCACGTGGTCGATGGCGTCCGGCGAGGGTGGGTAGCTGTAGGGCCGTGAAGACAGGCCTCCGCACGGCTCGGCCGAAGATGTAGGCGTGGCCTTGCACCACTGTTCTATGTAGTGGGCGCTGACACCCTCGAAGCTCTCGGGAATCGGATCGAGCGGTGAGCTGAGCCTGGCGTCGAGGGCGACAAAGGAGTACTCATAGCCGGTCGGTACGATCACCATCTGGGTTCCCGCCACGCCGACCGGCGCCACCGTCAAGTCGATGACACCTCCGCTGTAGAAGACGACATCAGACGGGTTGATCCAACCGGCGCGATATCGGTTGAACGCCAATGAGCCATACGGCTCGTCGGCCCGTTGTAGGAACAACTCGCCGAGATTGCCGCTCATGTAATCGATCGGGTTGTCGTACTCGTTGCTGCTTTCGCCCGAGTAGGAGTGCGGGAAACTGATTGTGTGGCCGATCTCGTGGGCGGCCGTGGTCACGTGGGTGGGAAAGCCGAGCAGGCTGGCGACCGCTCCGCCGTCGACGACAGCCCACCGTTCGTTGCCGGGGAACCGGGATCGATCCGGGTTGAGGAACTGGCAGTTGTTGCAGTAGAAACCGGGCCCGCCGAGCCCGCCGTTGCCTCGGTTGTCGAGAGCGGCGATCGCACCCGCATCGTCCCACAGCGGATGGTCTGCTGCTTCGAGCATGACCGCGTCTGCGCAGGCTTCATAGCCGGGTGCGGGCAGCGTCACCACGGTGCGCTTGATGAACACCGGATTGTATGAGCTCTCGGAGAGGCCGGTATAGAAGGGCGTTACGTTTGTGCTCAGCGAAGCGGTGACTGCGTTGATATCGAGGCCACCCGTCGCCCAATCTCCGGTGCAGACGTAGACCCCGAACCTGTCGGTGCCCAGCGTGTAGCGGCGCACATCGTTGGGCCAGACAACGATTCGCAGCGGGTCGCCGTCAAACTCATCCCCAGCGGCTTGGACGGTGGGTCCGGCCTCGACGAACCTCGGCGGGACGGCATCGGTGACGATCCTTCCCTTGTGATCGTCGGCGTAAGGGCGGGGTACGTCGACGGCGGCCACCGGCGTAGCAGCAGCCGCGGCAACAGCTGCAATGGCGGCCAGAGCCAGTGTCCTTCGCATCAGCACTGCACCCTTCCAGGAACGACTCGCCTAACAGTAAGTCGCATCGGCGTTTGTGCACGCACTCTTGAACCGCTTGCGGCACTCGGCGGCCTGGAGTGCCTCAGTTACGCCATAGTGAGTACTCGAGGTTCATGTCCGGTATATGCGGTAGATGCTCGCGGTTACCGGCGCCCCCAATCTGGTAGCAGGTATATCTGAACAGCCACGGGTCCTGGGCGGAGCAGTCGATCCGGTTCGCGGTGGCGTTCTTCTTGAACTCCAGGTGGAACCCCGGTTCCGCGTACTGTCGGGTTGCCAGCT
>JASJAS010000094.1 GCA_030066875.1 Acidimicrobiia bacterium
GCACCACTTGCATCGATCGACTCGAGGTCGTTCATCACGATGGTCACGACCCTATCGATGTTGCCGGTCAGGTTGATGCTGCCCTCGAGGTCGACAACGAGCGTGTCTCCCCGGACCTCGGTGGTGAGACGGTCGATGATGTTGTCGTCGTACACGACCTCGACGGACTGGAGCGCAGCGGGATCGACGGTCACGTCCAGGTTCAGTGCGCCGCCTGCCTCGATCGAACTGAACGAAGCAACCTCTCGGGTCTCGGTCACGGGGATTCCAGAACCCTCGTCGCCGATGGAGATGATCCCGTTCTCGCAACCGGCCAACATGCTTGACAGCAGTGCGACGAGCAGAAGGAGGGAACCTCGGTGGAGTTGCTGGCGCATTCGCCGTCCTTGTCGCTGCTGTCCAAGCTACACCCTCCAACCCGATGTAGCCTTGTAGAGAGCCGTAGCTGGAGGTTGGCATGGAGATTGCAGGTACCGCAGCATTGGTCACCGGGGGAGCCTCGGGGCTGGGAGCCGCCACGGCGAGACGGTTGGCCGCCGATGACGTCAGGGTTGTTCTCGTCGATCTCCAAGACGACCTCGGGGACGCTGTTGCCGATCAAGTCGGCGGTGCCTATGTCCACGCCGACGTCACCGATACGGAGCAAGTACAGGCCGCCGTCGATGCGGCGACAGAGATGGGACCGCTCCGGATCCTGGTGAACTGCGCTGGAGTGGCACCGCCGGCGCGCACGCTCAACCGTGACGGTGAACCACACGACCTCCGCCAGTTCGAGCGGGTGATTGCGATCAACCTCGTTGGCACATTCAACTGTATTCGGCTGGCCGCTGTCGCCATGGCTCAGACCGAGCCACTGGACGACAACGAGCGGGGGGCGATCGTCAACGCGGCGTCGGTCGCCGCTTTCGATGGGCAGATCGGTCAATCCGCCTACTCCGCCTCCAAGGGCGGGATCGTCGGCATGACCTTGCCAATCGCCCGTGACCTCTCTTCGATCGGGGTGCGGGTCAACACGATCGCTCCCGGGATCATGGATACGCCAATGCTGGCCGGCCTGCCCGATGCAGCTAAAGAGTCGCTTGGCCAGCAGGTGTTGTTCCCCAAGAGGCTGGGGACCACTGCGGAGTTCGCCGATCTGGCTCATCTGCTGATCACCCATTCCTACGTGAATGGAGAGACTGTGCGGATGGACGGCGGCATCAGGATGGCTCCCAAATAGCCCAACGAGCCGGCACCGGAGTCGCCGCACGGGCTAGTTCCTTCTAGAGTCCCGCAAACGTTGCTCAACACCGGGCGCCGTCTGCCGACTGGATACCTATGAAGCCTGTGATCGCCGTTTCGGCACAAACCGCGATCTCCGAGACGAAGTACTACGGGGAACAGAGGCTCACGAGCCTCTATGACCTCTACGTGCGCTCGATCACGGCTGCCGGCGGACTCCCGGTGGTTCTTGCGCACAGCGACCCCGCCGATGCGGCGGCGCTCCTCGATCGCTTCGACGGTCTGGTGCTCCCCGGCGGCGGCGACATCGACCCCGTGACCTACGGTGAGATGCCCACCGCCGACAACCTCTACGGCATGCGTCCCGAGGCGGATCTCTTCGAGATAGCGCTGGTTCGTGAAGCTGCTTCCCGGGGTCTTCCGGTGCTAGGTATCTGTCGCGGACTGCAGGTGATCAACGTTGCCTTCGGCGGCACGCTGCATCAGGACCTGCCCGAACATCCCCAGGACTTCGTAGGCCGTGCCTTCGCCGGCCACTACCGAACCAACATCGAGCCGGACACTCGCCTCCACCATGTTGTTGGTTCCAGGGAGGTCGTCGTCAACTCGCTGCACCACCAAGGGGTAAAGCAAGTGGGCAACGGCCTGCAGGTCGTTGCTACCGCCGCGGACGGTGTTATCGAGGCCCTCGAGGCGCAGGACCCGGATTGGGAGCTGCTTGCGGTGCAGTGGCACCCCGAGTGTCTCCGCACCGAGCATTCCGCATCACTGTTCGACTGGCTGGCGACTGCAGCAGCCACTCGCCTCACCAAAGTCGATGTGCATCTCGTCTTCGATGCCGAGCAGCCGGTGCACGGCGTTGAGAGCGCTGCCGCCAGCTAGGACAAAGGCAGCGCACGGTCTCCCATCGTTTCGTGGCAAGCCAAACCTGTTGCCATTTGCGCTAGGTTCCGGGTATGAGCACTCTCCTGGTCAAGCATGCGCAAGTATTGGCAACGATGGACAATGACCGGCGGGAGATCGCCGGCGGGGGGATGTACATCGAAGATGGCTTCATCAAACAGGTCGGGTCTAGCTCCGAGTTGCCGGAGACCGCCGATGAAACCCTCGATCTGTCAGGACACCTGGTCCTACCGGGATTCATCAACACCCACCACCACTTCTATCAGACTCTGACCCGCGCCGTTCCGGGGGCCCAGGACGCCGGGTTGTTCGATTGGCTCCGCACCCTCTACCCGATATGGGCCCGAATGACCGCCGAGCACATCGAGGTGTCAACCAAGCTGGCGCTTGCCGAACTCGCATTGTCGGGCTGCACCACTGCGTTCGACCATCTCTACCTGTTCCCCAACGACTCGCGTCTCGACGACGAGATCGCAGCGGCAGGCGACATCGGAGTACGGCTCCACGCGTCGCGCGGGTCGATGTCCCTGGGAGAGAGCGCCGGCGGGCTACCACCCGATTCGGTAGTCGAGACCGAGACCGAGATTCTGGCCGACACGCAACGACTCATCGAGACCTATCACGATGGGAGCCCCGGATCGATGACGCAGGTGGTCGTGGCCCCCTGTTCACCGTTCTCGGTGACCACCGAAATCATGCGAGAGTCGGCAGCGTTGGCTCGTTCCTTCGGCGTGACGATGCACACCCATCTCGCCGAGACGATGGACGAAGAAGAGTTCTGCATCTCCACCTATGGGCGGCGCCCGGTCGAACTGATGGAGGATCTCGACTGGATGGGCGACGACGTCTGGTTTGCGCACAGCGTCTTCATCAACGACGCCGAGATCGGCCGGATGGCAACTGCCCGGACCGGGGTAGCGCACTGCCCGTCTTCGAACATGCGATTGGCCTCGGGGATTGCTCCCATCCGCAAATACCTCGGGGCCGGCGTTCCCACCGGCCTCGGTGTCGACGGGTCGGCTAGCAACGATGGAAGCCACCTGCTCGGGGAGGCCCGCATGGCGATGTTGCTGGCCAGGCTCGACGCCGCCCCCAACCAGAGCGCCGGTGACCTGATGACCGCCCGTACCGCCATCGAGATCGCCACCCGCGGTGGCGCCGGTGTGTTGCGGCGTCCCGACCTCGGCTCGCTCGAAGCCGGCAAGGCGGCCGACTTCATCGCGGTCGATCTCTCCAGGCTCGAGTACGCCGGTTCGTTGCACG
The DNA here is from genome assembly GCA_030066875.1 of Acidimicrobiia bacterium. GTDB lineage: Bacteria > Actinomycetota > Acidimicrobiia > Spongiisociales > UBA5794 > JAAETI01. Next base: position 3,388 of record JASJAS010000094.1, read on the forward strand.
ATCCGGTGGCTGCGGTGATGTTCGCAGCACCGGTGAATGTCGATTTCAACTACGTGGGCGGCAGGCCGGTCGTTGCCCAACGGCGGCTGGTCACCACGGAATTGGAGCCGCTGATCGAGCGCCACAACCGGCTTGCCGGACAGTTGCTGGACTGAGCCGGCCGCAGTAGCGACCCGGTAGACAGCGGCATTCGACCGCCTAGGCGACGGCGATGCTGCCCGGTTCGGCTTGGCTTCCGTGGTCCTCTTCGGGCTTGGCCGTTACCGGGGCACTGGGGAGGCGCAAACGGAAATGGCTCCAAGTGCCGTCGTAGACGTACTCCAGGTCACCGCCCATGGCTCGAGCCAGGTTCCTCGAGATGTACAGACCGAGGCCAACGGAGCGCACCTCGCTGGAAGGAGCATGCGCGGATTCGTAGGACTCGAAGATCGCCTCGCGTTTTTCGCGGGGTACTCCTTCTCCGTTGTCTGCAACCACGATCTCTGTCCAGCCGGCACCTTCGGCAAAGTCGATTCGCACCTTGGGACCGCCGTAGCGCTTGGCGTTGGTGAGCAGGTTGCGCAGGATCTGACGAACCCGCTGCGCGTCGGCATAGGCAATACCCGGGTCTCCCCGAGTTGTGCCCCTGACACCCGAGGTGTCCATGGCTCTTGCGGCCTCGCTACCCAGGTCCACGTTGTCGTAGTGGATGGAGACCTTGGCGATATCGCTGCGGGCTGCCACCAGAAGGTCTTCGACGATCCCGGAAAGCTCATCGGTCTGCTCAACGAGCATGCCCATCAGGTTCTCGCGCTCCTCAGCGGAGAATGACTCGGGCTCGTCGTGGAGTTCATATGCCAGCCCGGAGACCACGGTGAGCGGGGTCCGCAGCTCATGGGAGACGGATGCCAGGAAGCGGTCCTTGTCCTCTGCGACTCTGCGGAACTCAACCATCCGCCGGTGTTCGGCGCGACGGTCGAAGTAGAGCCAGAGTGCAGCTGCGGAGAGGAAGACGAGTGTTGCCGCAATGCTGGCGACCACCCACCACGGCAAGCCCTGGAGTTCGGTCAGTGCCTCTTCGGTAGGGGCGACCGCAACGGACCAGGTGGCCCCGGGGAGTTTGACGTCGAATATGCTGCTTTGGTCTACGTCAACGCGGATCGGAATTTGTCCATCGGGGACGATCTCCCACTTGACCCCTTGCAGCGCCGTGGTGGTGACTTCCTCGACAAGCAGGGGCTCGAGCATCATGGCGACGACGAGGCCCTGCACCGATCCGGTCCGATCGCGGACCGGCGCGGAAACGAAGAAGACGCGGTCGAGCTGGAGAACGTCGAGGCGCAGAGAGATGAATTGGGAAATCGACGGACCGTCGCGTGCGAGGGAGGCTGCAATGTCCTGTCGCCACCCCGTGTCGTAACCCGCATCGAGACCAATCCCGAGTTCGCCAACGATCGGTTCGTCGGGAATTGCTGCCCGGATGACTTCGCCGACAGCGAACGCCTGGACCGGGTAGAAGATGTCGCGATCCGCAGCGTCGACGCGTTTCGTTCCGCCGTCTGCCGGGAACTCGAAGACCTGGTACCAATCGCCGTGGACCGCTGTTTGCGCCTCGACAAAGGCGTCGAACTCGCTTGACGGGACCGCCGCCAGGTACCCGTACCCCACTGCACTCTCGGTTCCCTCGATTCTGCCGGTGAAGCTCTCGAAGCTCTCCGAGTTTGGGCCGATCTCCTCAACGAAAGCGGCAACGGCCTCAACATCGGCGATCACGCCGTCCACGGCCTCCTGCATCACCTGCTCGATGATGGCTGCTTGTTCGGCGGTCCAGTCGGCAACACCGGCTCGCCTGTCGATGACCTCGACCGCAGCCGCTGTCACAAACGTGACGACGACCAAGAGAGCTAGACCAGCTGCTGCAGGCTTGCGGGCCCCTTCACGATTCACCATTACCGATCTGTCGGCCGTATTTGCTCGGGGGTAAAGGAGGTTGGCTGTTCAGTGGGTGATCAGCGAAGTGTTGACGGCAAGACGAGCCCGGTGGGCAAAGTCAAACCCGGGATCGAGCATCCACATGAAGGCAAGCCCGCTGAGGGTAGCCAGGACGATCTCGGCCCGGGCCTCGCTCTCGGATGGGGCGAGCTCCGGGTTCTCCCTGCCGATGGCATCCGAGAAGCGGGCGACGCGGCGCTCGTGGTGGCGTTTCATGCTGCCGCCGAGCGAACCGTTCGTCGCGCCGGAGATGGCGATCTTCAGATATACCCGGGCCACATCGGGCTGGCCGGTGACAAATGAGATGTATGCCTCGACGAGCTCCTCCAGCGAGTCGGGAGCGTCACCGGAGGGGTGCGGGTCGACGGCCCGTATAGCGTCCTTGACCACCCGCAGCACGGCTGCTTCCTTGGAATCGAAGAGGTTGTAGAAGCTGCCGGCGCGCACGCCCGCACGATCACATATCGCCTTGAGCGTGGTGCCGTCGAGGCCGGCTTCGCCCAGGAGTTCCCGTGTCGCGTCGATGATCCGTGCTTCGGTACGAATCCCGGCTTGGTAGCGGGCCACGTTTCCCTTCCTTCGTCGATTCGAAGACTAGCGGATTTCTTGCAAACTTGGAGCAATCACTCAAAATAGAGTGTATACTCAAATTCCAGTCAGTGACTTCCACGGTCAGTCCGCTACAAGCGATGGGGTTTGTCATGGGCCACTACAAGACCAATCTGAGGGACATCAAGTTCAATCTCTTCGAGGTCTACAACACCCAGGAATACATGGGTGTAGGACCGTTTGCCGACATGGACGACGACACCGCTCGTCACATGCTCGATGAGATCGACCGGTTCGCAAAAGACGAGTTTGCGGCCAGCTTTGAAGAGGGCGATCGGGTGCCGCTCGAGCTCGTCGATGGTGAGGTGAAGCTGCCGGAAGGTCTCGTCAACTCGATCAAGGCCTACTACGAGCAGGGATGGGACACCATCACCCGGCCGCCGGCCCTGGGTGGTGTTGGTGCGCCCAACTCGCTGCGCTGGGCGATCCAGGAGCTCGTCGTCGGTGCCAACCCGGCCGCTTTCTTCTACGTGGTGGGCACCCTCATGGCCAATGTGCTCTATGAGGAAGGCAACGAAAAACAGACCGAGTGGTTCGTGAAGCCGATGCTGGATAACGCCTGGGGTGGCACCATGGTGCTGACCGAGCCGGACGCCGGCTCGGATGTCGGGGCCGGTACCACCAAGGCGATTCCGGTCGATGAAGAGCAAGGCGTGTACCACATCGAAGGCGTGAAGCGCTTCATCACCTCCGGCGAAGGGGATTACGCCGACAACATCATTCATCTGGTTTTGGCTCGGCCCGAAGGTGCGCAGCCGGGGACCAAGGGTCTGTCGATGTTCATCGTTCCCAAATACCTGGTGAACGAAGACGGGACGATGGGCGAGCGCAACGGCGTTGTTGCTACCCGTATCGAGGACAAGATGGGTATCAAGGCTTCGACCACGTGCGAACTGACCTTCGGTGCCGACAAGCCGTGCGTGGGCTACCTGGTCGGCATGACCCACGACGGGATTCGTCAGATGTTCAAGGTCATCGAGCATGCCAGGATGCTCATCGGAACGAAGGCCATCGCGACGCTTTCTTCCGGCTACCTCCACGCCCTCGAGTACGCCAACGAGCGCGTACAGGGCGCTGACTTGACCCAGATGACCGACAAGACGGCGCCTCGGGTCAAGATCATTCGTCACCCCGACGTCCGTCGCATGCTGATGATGCAGAAAGCCCATGCGGAGGGAATGCGGGCTCTCTTGTACTACACCGGTTGGGTGCAGGACCAAGTGAAGCTGCATCCCGACGAGAAGCATTGGGTGAAGCTCGACGACTTGCTACTGCCTCTGGTGAAGGGGTATTCGTCCGAGAAGGCCTACGAGTTGCTGGCGGTATCGCTCCAGGTGTTCGGTGGCTCCGGGTTCACCAAGGACTATCCGATCGAGCAGTACATCCGGGATACCAAGATCGACACCCTGTACGAGGGCACAACCGCAATCCAGGCGCTCGACCTGTTCTTCCGCAAGATCGCCCGGGATCAGGGCCAAACGCTCACCAGCCTTGCCGGGCAGATCCTGGAGATGGTGAAGGGCGGCCCCGAGGAATTGGCCGTCGAGCGTGAGTTGTTGGGCAAGGCGCTGGACGACACCCAGGGCCATCTCGGCGTCATGGTGGGCCACTTGATGATGGCGCAGCAAGAACCCACCGGGCTGTACAAGCTGGCGCTGCATGCCAACACACTGCTCGAGAGCATGGCCGAGGTGACCATCGGCTGGCTGATGCTGCGACATGCCGAGGTGGCGCTCGAGGCGCTGCCGGAGGCGGACAAGCGCGACGTGGCCTTTTACGAGGGCAAGATCGCTTCGGCTCGTTTCTTCACCCGCCACGCCCTGCCCAAGACCAAGGTGCGACGTGAAGCCGCCGAGCAAGAGGATGGCACCCTCATGGACATGGCGGACGAAGCCTTCTAGGTCATCCAGCCCTCACCTACGCCGTTCTTGCGGACCCGGGCTGCGTTCTAGGCCGTTGGTGTACGCAAGAACGGAAGGTAGGGGCTTTGGATCGCTCCGCCGAGCCGGGCCCTGGGTTAGTTGGTCTGTTTCTCCGGGTCCTGTCCCAGGGCCTCGACCGCAGCGGCCCGCAACTCGTCAGGTCGAAATGGCATTTTGACTACGGCGTCCGCCCCCGCCTCCAGGATCATCGCAATCGACTTTTCCCGAGTGTCCGTCGTGAGGGCGATGACGGCCGGTGGGTCCTGCCGCATCCGCAACCGCTGGATGATTCCAAGTCCGATGGTGAACGGTTGATACATGCCGATCAAGACGAGCTTGGCCTGTTCAAAACCCCCAATTCTTTGGGGGCTGTGGGGGAGGCGTTGGGCTTCGAACTGGAAGTCGAAGTCCCTAAAACAAGTCTCGATCAGGCGGCGTAAGACCTGAGAGTCCTCGATTATCAGCACACGCATCTGATAGTCC
>JASJAS010000010.1 GCA_030066875.1 Acidimicrobiia bacterium
CTCGTGCGAGTGACTGGGTAGAAGTGACTGCGATATCTCGATCGGCGAAGCACGCTGAATCCGAGGCCCCGTCGGGTCCGGATCCTGCCGAGCCTGCACCGATTCGGGCCGTCGTCCCTTTTGAGCAGTTCTATCGCCGGGAGTTGAAGCCCGTGATCGGTTTGGCATATGCGCTCTCCGGGAGCCGCTCGGCTGCCGAGGATCTAGCCCAGGAAGCCTTCCTGGCCGCCCACAATGCCTGGGACCGGGTATCGCTCTACGAGAAGCCGGAAGCGTGGGTACGCCGGGTCGTGGCCAACAAGTCCGTTTCGCTGTTTCGTCGCAAGATGCGTGAAGCCAAGGCACTGGCGCAGATGAAAACCGAGTCGAGCTATCTCCCGCGCATCCCCGCCGAGGATGACGAGTTCTGGAAGGCCGTCAGGGCACTGCCGAAACGTCAATCGCAAGCCATCGCTTTGTACTACCTCGAAGAGTATTCCGTCGCCGAGATCGCAGAGATCCTCGAGTGCGCCGAGGGCACCGTCAAGGTGCACTTGCACAAGGGAAGACTGCGGCTTGCAGACCGGCTAGGGCTAGAGCTGGGGGAGGCATCATGACGACACTCGACGCACGCGCCCGAAACGCGGCACACGCCATCAAGGCCGGCGTTGCCGAGTTCACACCTGCCGCGACCTTCGACGCGGTCGTAGTGCGCCAACAACGGTGGCGCACCATGCAAGCGGGCTTGGCCGGGGCGGTTACCGCCGCAGTCATCGTCATCGTCGGGATCGCAGCGACACCTTCACCGGCCCCCGAGGTTGCCGACACCCCGACCACGCTCGTCACAACCACGATCGTGCCACCACAGCCCGAGGTGGTGCCGCCTCCGGTCGTCACCTCGACGACCGAAGTGCCCGTCGAGACGACAACCACAACCACCGCCGCGCCCGCAGTCACTACAACGACCAGCACCACGGAGCCACCCGACACAACTCCGCCGCTGCTCACCATCACCTCACCCAAACCGGAGGAGCACTTCGAGGTCGAGACGATCGACTTCCGGGGTACCACCGAGCCGGGGGCTACCGTCTTCGCGGGCCCGTACGAGGCCGACGTCGACAGCGAGGGCAACTGGTCGATCCGCCTCATCCTCTCGCCCGGAGCCAACGGCGCACTGTTCGTTGCCACCGACGCCGCCGGCAACCAAACCCAGGCCCGGGTCACCGTCTACTACGACGTACCCGAGACAACGACCACCAAGCCACCCGCCGAAGTCGAGTTCACTGCGTACCAGCAGTTCGGTTCATGCGAAGAGACTCCGCCCTACGACATCTTCTGGGGAACGGCTCCTCCGGGCACTCCCATCTACGTGGAGTCGGAGTACGGGAGCGGCGTGACCGAAGCGAACGAGCACGGTGAATGGGAGATCCAGGTCTTCTTCCCAGAAGCGCCGCCGGAGAAGGTCTTTGCCGTAAAGGTGAAGGACAACAAGGGCAACAAGAAGTGGTTTGAGTTCATCCACTACGTCTGACCCATCGACGTCGCCTCGGATCGCCACTTCCCGAGCCCGAGTTTGATTTCATCAAACTCGAAGCTCATTTCATGAGCCCCCGTACTCCGTTAGGTCGGTCAGCAAATTCAAGGCATTCTGAGTTGAAAGTCCACCCGGCTGGACGTGCACCAGCGTCCCGCTTGCGTCGTATACCAAGTTGAGCGGCATCCCACGGGCCCCAAAGGTGCCGGTACTCATGCCCGAGCCGTTGCTGTTGCCGATGTCCTTGGCCAGTGGCCATCTACCGGCGATGCCCCATTTCTCCGCGTCACCTAGGCCGCGGCCGTTGTCCTGTGAGTTGATGCCGACGAAGTTGACCTCATCCCCGATGTCTTGGGAAAGTGCCAACAGTTCGGGTATTTCGCGTTCGCAGACCGTGCACCAAGAAGCAAAGAAGGCAACCACCGTCGGCTTGCCCTCGAAGTCGGCTAGAGCGACTCTGCCTTCGCCGTCGAGTTCCGGGAGGTCCCAGGCCTCCGCCGTTGTGTCGCCCACTGCCGGGTCCGGCCATACGGAAACCAGGAACACCGCCACCAGTACGACAACGGCAATCCCGCTGCCGGCGAGGCGCATCGCTCTCTGACGGGCTTCCTTGCGCCGACGCTCCTCGACCTCCCTCGCCTTCTCGGCGCGCCGCTGCGCCTTGGTTTGTCTCGCCATGCGGTGAACAACGTGAACCGCTGTGACCCCCGTTCCGGAAGGACAGTTGTCCGACAGTCACTCTTGCAGGAAATCCTCGGTATCGAACCACTCGAGAGTGTCGAGATCCTCCGGGGCGGGCAGGTCGGGTTCGTCCTCGGGCGGCGCCGGCCCGGGAAGCGCCGACGGCGGTGTGCCGTCCTCGAGCGATTCGGGGCGCCAAGCCCGGTAGCGTTCGATCAGGCCGCTGTCTTCGTCGCTATCCCACACGTCGGTGACCCTCCTTCGCAGATCGCTCCACGTCGCACTGACGTTTGGAGGGTGCTCTCGCAGATACACCGGGACCTGTCTCGCCCAGCCGACCGCACGCAGCGTCGAGATCATGAGAGTTCCAGTGATCGCGACTATGCCTATGGCGGCGAGGAGCACGACCGCCCGCGGTAGGTTGAGTTCGAAGAACTCCTGCGACGCCGAGGACACCAGCAGCAGGACGAGGAACGCGACCATCGATCCGATCAAGATCTTCTTCCACGGCAGCAACGGGCGGCTCACCATGGCCAAGGCGAAGATGCCGATAGCGGCGAGGACGAGCGTTGCAGTGGTGCGCGCTTCTTGCAGGGTGACGCCCTCTGCGATGGCCATCTCGTAGGCGGCGAACGTCGCCAGCCCGGCCGCAAGGCCGGTTGGCAGGGCGAAGCTGAGCACTCGGCGAACAAACCCCGGTCTAGCCCTATCGGCGCTCGGGGCGAGGGCCAGGAAGAAAGCAGGGACACCGATGGTGACGGTTCCTACGAGCGTGAGGTGCCGGGGGAGAAAGGGAAACGGCCTGCCCACCAGGCCGATGGCCAGGGCGATGAACACCGCATAGACCGTCTTGGTGACGAACAGATTGGCCACCCGCTCGATGTTGGAGATGACCTTGCGCCCCTCGCCGACGACGTGCGGCAATGTGCTGAACTCGCCGTCGATCAGAACCAGCTGGGCAACGGCACGCGAGGCGGCGCTACCGCTGCCGATGGCGACGCCAATGTCGGCATCTTTGAGGGCTAGAACGTCGTTGACTCCGTCGCCGGTCATCGCGACCACGTGCCCCCGCGCCTGCAGCGCCTGCACCATGGCTCGTTTCTGATGGGGAGTGACTCGCCCGAACACTGTGTTGTCATTGACCGCGTCTGTGAACGCCTCAGGGTCCTGGGGCAGGCGCCGCGCATCAACCGCATGGGCAGAGCCGGGTACCCCGACTTCGCGAGCGATCGCAGCGACGGTCTCGGGATGATCGCCGGAGATGACCTTGGTTTGAACACCTTGGGCCGCGAAGTAGCGCAGTGTGGCGGCGGCATCCTCACGGATCCGATCTCCCAACGCCACCAGGGCAACCGGCTTTAGCTGGCGCGGCAGGTTATCCCCGCGTAGCGGGTAATCGGTCCAGGCCAGCAAGACCACGCGGTTGCCCTCCTCGGCCATGCGCTGTGCCGGGCCGGTCGCGCGGGTGTCTCCCGGGAGCACGATCTCCGGAGCTCCGAGCACCCAGGTGCCGTGCGTTTCGAACGATGCCGCGCTCCATTTGCGAGCTGATGAGAACGGCACTGCACCTGTCGATTTCCACCCGGGCGGCCGGTCGAACCTGTCGGCAATCGCCTGCAGGGTGGCGTTGGGTTCCGGTTCGACTGCGACCAGCGCGGCCAACCCGGCATCGGGTTCCCGCTCTCCGATCTGGATCACATCGCGCACGGCCAGCGTCCCCTCGGTGAGGGTGCCGGTCTTGTCGAAGCAAACGGTATCGACCCGAGCGAGCCCTTCGATCGCCGGCAGCTCTTGCACGAGCACATTGCGACGGCCAAGACGAACCACGCCGACGGCGAACGCCAACGATGTGAGCAACACCAAACCCTGGGGGATCATGCCAACGGCGCCAGCCACCCCAGAACTCAACGCGTCCTTCCACTCGGCATCCAGCCGGATCTGGCTCCACAGCACGAGCAAGATCATCGGGCCGACGATCCACGAAACTCCACCGATGATCCAGTTCACGCCGTCACGCAGCTCCGAGGCAACAAGGGTGAACTTCTTCGCCTCGATGGCGAGGGCTGCTGCATATCCATCGTCGCCGACTCGATCCGCCCGGAACCAGCCGCTACCGGCCACTACGAATGAACCGGACAGGCAAGTGTCACCTGAGTCTTTGGCAACCGGATCGGACTCTCCGGTGAGCAGCGATTCGTCTATCTCGAGGCCCCGAGCCCGCAGCACCGGGCCGTCGACGGGCACCTGGTCTCCGGTTGAGATGGCGACGACGTCCCCCTTGACGATCTGCTCCACTGGAACCTGCGCCTGGTGCCCATCTCGCATCACGCTGGCCATGGGCGCCGTCAACAGGGCAAGCCGGTCGAGGGTGCGTTTGGCACGCAGCTCCTGGATGATGCCAATGGCCGCATTGGATACCAGAACGATGCCGAACAGCGCATCACGCGGTTGCTGTACGACGAGCAAGATGATCAGCAGCAAGACGCCAAGGAGGATGTTGAACCGGGTGACAACGTTGGCGCGAATGATGTCGCCCGTAGTGCGGCCGGTCGTTTCGGTGACGACGTTGACGTGGCCGGCGGCGGTCCGTTTGGCGACCTCGGCGGAGGTCAGCCCCTGGGGGCCGGCTGCAACATCCTGAGTCTCCGCGGTCATATCGAGAGACTACAGCTGCACTCCCGCTTCAGCGTGCCGGGGGAGGTGGTGCCGCTGCATTGGTGTTTACCGATAGTGGCGGATGAACTACACTGCTGTAACTTCCCAAACTACAAATGTGTAACTCGAACGACCAGGAGTAAGGGGCGGTCGCGGAAATGGCCATTGCGGTGCAAGCCAGTTTGATTGGTACCGAGCGTGTGGTGGATCGAGCGCTGGCGATCTATCGGGCACATCTCGAACGTGCGATGGAGGTTCGGCTCGGCGATATGGTCGATCGCGAGATCGCCATTGATGCCGCCCGGCTTTCAGTCGTTGCCGCCGGGGAGAGTCGTGAGGCCGAGATCATGGTCGACGAAACCGTGATGTGCGATCAGCTTTCGCAGGCCATCTGGTCACTGGCAGCACAGGGCTGGAATACCACGGTCGTCTTGCCGGCAGCGCGAATGGGAGAGGCACATCATGCATTGCGCGGTCTTCCCTGCCGGCTCCAGGCCTGGTGGGAAGACGGTCCGACCGTCTGCTTCGGAGCGTTCGAGAAGCCGTAGCAGTGCGGTCTCGCTGATGGAGACCACTACGCTCATAGCTAATGCCGGTACCGCTGCACACCCAAACAGTCATCGCTTTCATCTGGGACTTCGACCGCACGTTGATCCCCGACAACATGCAGTCCCCGATTTTCTCCGAATACGGTGTCGATGAGGCGGACTTCTGGCGTGAAGTTGACGGTCTGGTCGAGTTCCACAAGACGCAAGGCGAGGTCATGGGCCGCGGCCTCGCATATCTGCTCCACATTCTGAGCTACGTAGAACAGGGCATCTTCAAGGGTCTCAGTAACAGCAAGCTGCGCGACCTGGGTGAGCAACTCGTGCCTTGCCCGGGCATACCTGAGTTCTTCGAGGAAACCCGCCAGCACGTGCGTGAGATCCCCGAGTTCGAAAAGGAAGAGATCAGCGTCGAACACTATGTCGTGTCGACGGGGATCCGGCCAATGATCGAAGGCTCACCGATCGCCAAACACGTCGACGGTGTCTGGGCCAATAGCTTCGTTGAGGGTCTACCACCGGCGGGGTTCCTCGATCGCCTCCCCGTGGCTTCCGAGGCCAATCCCATCAAGTATGTCTCGGACTACATCGGGCACACGTCGAAGACCCGGGCACTGTTCGAAATCAACAAGGGAGTCAACGTCAACCCATCGGTCGATGTGAACGCCCGCATGTCGGAGTCGCAGCGGCGGGTGCCGTTGCGCAACATGATCTACATCGCCGACGGCCCCAGCGACGTACCCATGTTCTCGATCCTCAACGCCGCCGGGGGCAAGACGCTGGGTGTCTACAACCTCGAGCCACGCAACAACCACAAGCAGGTCAAACAGCTCCAGGAGCAGGGGCGGATCCAAGGGATGGCCGAAGCCGACTACCGACCGGGCAAGGCGGCACACCTCTGGTTGATGGACAGCCTCGACCAGATCGCATACGAGATCGTCGAGAACCGGCGCCAGGCCCTTGCGGCAATCAAGAACCCCCCCGGCCACGTTTAGCGCTCCGTCTCTAGCGAGCCAACGCCATGAGACGGAGCGCGGCGCTCCCAGCGCTCCCGCCAAGAGCGCCGTTCGCCTCTATTCGGGTTGGGGCACGAGACATACGCTTGCGTTGACCGAGCAAGGAGTGTCATGGGCATCGAGCGTGTCGGAATCGTCGGTGGTGGGCAAATGGGAGCCGGCATCGCCGAGGTCTGTGCCAAAGCGGGCGTCGATGTCATCGTCCACGAGATCAACGACGATCTCGCCGACGCGGCCGAAGCTCGGGTACTCAAGTCACTGAATCGTGCCCTCGAGAAGGGCAAGCTGGATGATGCTGCGCACGACGACGCCGTTCGGCTGATGCGATTCGAGAGCGACATCTTCTTGATGGCCGATCGCCAGCTCGTCATCGAGGCCATCGTCGAGGACGAACGTATCAAGACTGAGCTATTCGATCGACTGGACCGGATCGTCACGGCCGAGGATGCGATTCTGGCGTCCAACACATCATCGATTCCGCTGACCCGGATCGGCCGGGCGACCCGCCGCCCCGGCTCAGTCGTAGGAATGCACTTCTTCAATCCGGCAACGGTGATGCCCCTAGTCGAGATTGTGCACAGCGTGGCCACCACCGAAGAGACCGCCGCCCGAGCCGCTGAGTTTGCATCCGATGTGCTGGGCAAGGTTGTGGTCCACACCAAGGACCGGGCCGGCTTCATCGTCAACCTGCTCCTCTGTCCCTACATCTTTGAAGCCATTCGCATGTACGAGTCGGGTTTCGCCAGCAAGGAAGACATCGACGCCGCAATGGTGAACGGGGCCGGCTATCCGATGGGTCCACTCACGTTGGCGGACCTCATCGGGAACGACGTCATGCTGGCGGTTGCCAACTCGTTGCATGAGGAGTACGGGGAGCCTCGCTATGCAGCCCCGCCACTGCTCAAGCGAATGGTCGAGGCGGGCATGCTTGGCCGGAAAACCGGCAAGGGCTTCTACGACTACGAGTAGCTTCCCCCTCCCTTGGAGGAGAGGTGGCCGAGCGAAGCGAGACCGGTGATGGTGTTGTCCTGCGTCGCGCAAATCATCTGTCAGGTCCACCCCTCTCCCGGAGACGTAGTCTTTAGGAGGGGGCTTCGTCCCTCCGGAGGGTGTGGAGGTCGATGGCAGCTTCCCAAGACCACCGCTTCGAAGAGCTGTACTCGCGTCACTTCCGTGATGTGCTCGCCTACTGCATGCGGCGCGGCAGCACCGACGACGCCTACGACGCAGCCAACGAGGTCTTTGCGATTGTGTGGCGCCGGCTGGACGATGTTCCGGCCACGGAAGCGGCTCGACCGTGGTTGTTCGTTGTGGCCAAGCGTGTTCTCTACCGGCGACGTCGCGGCGTGCGGCGATTCCGGCGCCTCGTCGAGAAGGCGGGGACACTCAGACAGCACGGCAGTCCCGACCCGGAGACCGTGGTCGTGCAGCGCGCCGAGTATGAAGCGGTGCTGGAAGCTGCTACGCGACTCAGTGTTCGCGATCGCGAGGTGCTCAATCTTGCGGCGTGGGAGGGTCTTCCCCATCGCGAGATCGCCGAGATCCTCGGCTGCTCGATAGCCGCGGTCGATCAGCGGCTGCATCGCGCCAAGCAGCGCCTGGCAAGGGAGTACCACGCCACTCAAACGCAGGCGGAACCGCGCTACGCAGCAGGAGGTGACGGGTGATGAAGGACGCCGAGTACATCTACTCGCTGTACGTGCAGGCGAACCCAGTTCCCGACGCCGACCTGCTGCCGCTCACCAGGGACGAAGCCGCGCTCCTGACTTCGGAAAGGAGCCAAGACATGATTACCGAAGAACGACCCACTCCTGAACCAGCCCCGCCTAAGCGGAGGCGCGCGGCCGTGGCCCTCAGCGCCGCCGCCGTCCTCATCGTTGCCGTTGGCGTAGTTGCGATTCTGGCGAGCGGAGGCGCGGACCCGGTCGCCGCTGGCGACGCCAACCCGGTCGTGGAGTTCAACGGAACTGCCTGCAGCTACGAGGGGCCGACGCTGATTGAGGAGGGCATGGTGGAGTTCTCGCTGAGCAATGCAGGCGACGAAGGCGTCGCTTTCGCCTTACTCCGGGTGGACGAAGCAGCGCTTTCGGAGGAGTTGTCAGATGCCCCCGTCGGCGGCGATTGGGCCATAACCGACCAAACGCCGGCGGTGACCTTCGGCAATATGCGTTTCGCGTTGGTGTCTCCCAATGAGTCAAGGCTGCAAGAATGGGCGATGGCCTCTGGGATCTACTTGATGGACTGTGCTACCGGGGAACCAGGAGCCACTGAACACGTCTGGCGAGTCGCCCAGGTCGAGGTTGTCGCGCCTTAGCATTCAGGCCTAAGCCCGTATAGCCCCGTTGCTCTCCAGCACGCCGGCCAGCGCGTCCTTCTTGACGAGACCGGTGGTCCGCCAACGCGGGGTAATCGCGCGGCTCTTGTTGCGAGGTTGGCCGCCCTGCTTGGCAGCGCGCTGCCGGGCTTTCTTCGACTGCTTGGCGGGTGCGGTTCCCAGTAGGACAAAGGTCGGGGTGGAGCGCACCTTGAACGCCTGCGCCGCGCCTGGAACCTTGCCGACATCGACCTTGACGATGTGTGCGCTGTCGCCGTATTCGACCGCCAGCTCATTGACGATGCCGTCCATCACCTTGCAGGGACTGCAACCGACCTGCATGAAGTCCAGGAGGACCGGCTTGCCGGAGCGGAGCATGGGCTCCAGCTCCTCCAGTGATTGCAGCTTGGTCGGTTTTGTCTTGCGCGAGAAGACGGCCATGTCGGTTACCTCGGAATCAACGTGTTGGCGACAACCTTGGCACACCGCTCGATTATTCCGCGATTCGTAATCTTTGGCACTACCACGCGCGACGGCGACTGATGGTGATACGGATCGGTGTCGAGTACTTCGAGGCAAACACCTCAGGTGTCCAGCCGTTGCGCGCCATGAAGTCCCGATACTTGGCGACATACTCGGGAACTTTGTCAGCGGGGGGAGCGCTGGTGTCGATACGAGCTCGTCCTTCGAGGGTGACGATGGCTCCGCCCAGCCCGTTTCCATCCAAGTTGAGAGCCACACGCGGGTTGGCCTCGATGTTGCCGACCCGGGCGGTGTGAGGGAGCGAATAGACGAGAAGCTCATCGTCCCGGCGCAGAAACCATACCGGTGAGGCCTGCGGCTGGCCGTTGGGCCGGACTGTCGTCAGCCAGATGATCGGCTCGTCGTTGAGACGTCGCTCGGCCTCAGGGCTATCTGTGGGCATGGACCTTCTCCTATGTGCTGCGCGGTTCACTAAACCACAAGCAGCGCCACCGCTCCAGCAACCATGCAGTAGAGGCCAAACGGTGAAAGCCCGGTGCGGCCAATCAGCCGCAACAGAAAGGCGATGGCGGCGTAGCCGGATAGCGCCGCAACGGCAACGCCGACAAATATCTCCGCCCCGACCGTCGATCCCGAGTCGAGCAGCTCACGACCCTCGAAGATGCCTGCAGCCGCGATTGCCGGGATTCCCAGTAGGAACGAATAGCGAGCTGCCTCGGCATCGGTGAAGCCGCGCAACAGGCCTGTGCCGATCGTGGTGCCCGACCGTGACACGCCGGGAATGAGCGCCAGCGCCTGGCCAAACCCCATGATGATGGTGTCCTTGACGGTGGCAGTCTCAGTCGTCTTGCCGCCCCGACGAATCCAGCGAGTCGAATAGAGAGCAATCCCGGTGAGCAGCAAAGCCAGTGCAACTGCATGAGGCCGATCGTTGAGCCATTCGAATTGCGTCTCGAGGGTGAGCCCAAGCACGGCGGCGGGGATAGTTCCGATGAGGACGAGCGTGAGGAGACGTTTGCCCTTCTCGGTGAAGGTGGCGACCTCGATGACCTCCTTGCGGAAGTAAATGAGCACCGCAAGCAACGTCCCCAGATGGAGCATTGCCGAGGTGGCCAAGTCCGGGGGGTCCTGTCCGAGTAACGCCGGGACCAGCACCAGGTGACCGCTTGATGAGATTGGGAGGAATTCGGTGAGGCCCTGGATGAGACCCCAGAAGGCTGCTTCGAGCATGGAGCGGCAGGTTAACCGGCGAGAGACGACGCGCTGCTCTAGTGCCCGATCATGACGACTAATGCGTCATTGGCCGCCGCAGCCGCCGCCAGCGGCGCGTCGCTCGGGGGAAACGCGACCATGGCGACGGTCTCGAACCCATCGTCGATCCCGGGCTCGACAACGATGCCTTCGAGGATGGCACCCCCGTAGCCGGCAACCAGCCGCACCCGGGTTCCCGGGGCCACCGTGGCAACGAGCGGGACCGGGATCGACCACCAGCCGGTTGGTGTGGCCTGGTCGGCGACGACGGATGGCAAGAGCGGGTCGCCGGTCTCGATGTCTATCGCCGCGATCCCGGACACCGCGCCCGCCCAAGCCGGCATCAAGCCGCCCGGAACGTCGCGCCAGTCGATTGCCTCGTCGATGCGGGTCCCGGCGGCGAGAGGCTCGGCCGCAAACGGATAGCGCTCGACGGGGATCGGGCGGAACTCGATGAGTACTCCGATGGCAAGCAGCAAGCCGGCGCCGATCCAACGCAGGTAGGGGGGACGACGCAGCCAGAACACGTCTCGAACCTACCGAGTCCCGGACGACGTTTGAAGACCCCCCCCGTGTCCCTCCCTCCGGAGAGGGAGGGAGCCTCACGCAAGCAGGGGGAATGGTGGGGGACTTACGTTCGGCGCACGGGGAGGGAACCTGGCAAATCGGAACCCTCGATCAGACTCGCGGTAGGGGACTGAGGGCGCAACCGAGCAGAGAACCCACAGAGACGAAACTCTTCGATCTGTGCCTCCTCGGTTGTGGCCCTCCAGCGCAGAAGCGCTTCGCTGACAAGTTTACGCTTCGCGCTCTCCGTAGCCAACGATATTTTCTCCTCGCGTGCAGGCACCAGGCGACGCCGCAGGCATCTCCTAGACTTGCCCACGGTGGACACCCTGATTGCCCTCGTCATTGCCTATCTCCTCGGGAGCATCGACTCGGGAGTCATCGTGCCGCGGCTGATGGGAGTCGACATCTATGCCCATGGGAGCGGCAACCCTGGAGCCTCCAACGTCATGCGGACGCTCGGCAAGAGGGCCGGGGCGGCGGTCATGCTCGCCGATGCCGCAAAGGGAGCCCTGGCCGCCTTCATCGGCGCTTGGATGGTGAGCGACGCCATCGGCTTCTGGTGTGCCTTGGCCGCGGTCGTAGGGCATGCCTTTCCCGTGTGGCACAGGTTCCGCGGCGGACGTGGAGTCGCCACTGCCATCGGCGCTGTACTTTGGCTGGAGCCCTGGTACGGCTTGATTCTCGCCCTGGGCTGGGCAGCCGTTGTCGCAACCACCAAGACCGCATCGATTGCTTCATTGGGGGCGATGCTTCTCTACGTCCCGGGATATGCACTGTTCGGCTGGACCGGCTGGCCTCTGGTGGCCGCCGGGGCCACCGCACTACTCGTTATTGTGCGCCACTCTGCAAACATCCGACGGCTGCTGGGTGGTCGCGAGCAGACTGTGGAAACCGCATGAGGCCGCTCCGCGACGCGCAACGTGACGTTCTCGGCGCAATCGCACCGCTGGAACCGGTTCGGCTGGAGCTCGCCGCTGCCAACGGTCTTGCATTAGCCGAGCC
This sequence comes from Acidimicrobiia bacterium, assembly GCA_030066875.1. Lineage (GTDB taxonomy): Bacteria > Actinomycetota > Acidimicrobiia > Spongiisociales > UBA5794 > JAAETI01. The sequence continues at coordinate 12,031 of JASJAS010000010.1, forward strand.
GATCGTTGCCCTTCACGATCTGCCCCCTTTTGCCAATTCCGCAATGGACGGATACGCAGTTCAAGCGGCTGATGTCGCCGAAGCGCCGGTCACATTGCAGGTGCTTGAAGACGTTCCCGCCGGCAGCGTCCCGACGGTCGCCGTAACTCCGGGCAATGCGATCAAGATAATGACGGGCGCCCCGATGCCAAACGGCGCCGACGCGGTGGTTCCGGTGGAGGACACGGAACCAGGCACCGGTGAGGTACGCATCCTCGTCGGTGTGTCCACCGGGACATCGGTGAGACCCGCAGGGGAGGATGTGGCCGCGGGTGCGGTGGTCCTGGAAGCGGGGGAACGGCTGACTCCGGCTCGGCTGGGGGTGTGCGCCTCGCTGGGTTACCACCGTCCGCTGGTGCGGCGGAGGCCCAAGGTCGCCGTCCTCTCAACAGGGGACGAGGTGGTGCCCCCCGATACCGAAGAACTGGGGCCCGGCAAGATCAGGGATGCCAACCGATTCACGCTGCGCGGTGCACTGCAGGACCTTGGCGTCGACGTGCTCGACCTCGGTATCGTCGGTGATGATGCAGCGGAGTTGCGTGAGCGGCTGGAGCAAGGCGCCGACCAGGCCGATGTTGTTGTGTCGAGTGGCGGGGTATCCATGGGCGAGTATGACCTGGTGAAGCACCTGCTCGCCGAACTTGGCTCAGTCGAGTTCTGGAAGGTCGCGATGAAGCCCGCCAAGCCATTCGCCTTCGGCCAGCTGGGGAAGACACCATTCTTCGGGCTTCCCGGCAACCCGGTTTCAGTCGCGGTGGCGTTCGAGCAGTTTCTGCGGCCGGCGCTACTCCACATGATGGGCGCCAGCTACCTGTTTCGCCCTCGTGTCTGGGGGGTTCTCGCGGAGCCGGTAGTGACCGACCCGGAGAAGACCGTGTTTCTACGGGTTTCGGTCCGGCCGAGTGATGACGGACGGCTGGTTGCCTCTCTCACCGGGGCACAAGGGTCGAACATCCTGAGCGCCTTGGCGGCGGCGGATGCGTTTGCGGTAGTACCTGTCGGGATTGCAGGGCTGGACGCAGGAGCGTTGGTAGAACTGGAGATGATTCAAATGCCGGAGGCGAGAACGGCTGCGGAGGTGACGGATGGCTGAAGGGTTCTCTCACCTCGACGAGGCGGGGCACGCTCGCATGGTCGATGTGAGCACAAAGAACGCGACCGTCCGAGTGGCGACCGCAGAAGCGCACGTGTCGATAGCTGCCGGGGTTAGGGAGCGCCTCTTTGGCGGGGATCTGCCGAAGGGCGACGCTCTCGGTGTGGCTCGGGTAGCGGCGATCATGGCGGCAAAGCGGACGTCGACGCTCGTGCCGCTGTGTCATCCGATTCCCATTGAGGCCATCGAGGTCGAGATTGAAGAGACGTCAACAGGGGCGCGCTTCGAGGTTGTCGCCAGCACAACCGCAAAGACCGGTATCGAGATGGAGGCCATCACTGCAGCTTCGATTGGGGCGGTCGCGCTCTATGACATGATCAAAGGTCTCGACCGCAGCGCAGAGATTGGGCCGGTGCGTCTGTTGAGCAAGAGCGGCGGGAAGAGCGGGGACTGGAGCCGATGAGAGCCGTGGTTGTCACAGTGAGCGATCGGGTCAGCCGCGGCGAGGCTGAGGATCGGTCCGGTCCCTCGGCTGTTGCGAAACTCGAGGAGTTCGGCTTCGGCGGTGCGGCGGTGGTCGTTGTGCCCGACGGCGTCGAATCGGTCCGTAGCATCCTCGTGGAACTCGCCGCAGACCACGAACTGATCGTCACCACGGGGGGTACGGGTTTCGCCCCACGTGACGTCACCCCGGAGGCGACCCGGCTCGTCATCGAGCGAGAGGCCCCCGGTCTGGCTGAGGCGATGCGGGCCGTCACCTTCGGCAAGGTTCCCCACGGGATGTTGTCGAGGGGCATCGCTGGGATCGCCGGGAGCACCTTGATCATCAATCTGCCGGGGTCGGTGAAGGCGGTCGAGGAGTCGCTCGATGTGGTCGGACCCGCGCTGCCGCACGCGGTCGAATTGCTCATCGGGGTCGAGAGCGACCACAATACGTGATCACCGGTGGGACGAACGGGGACCGAAATGCTTGGTTGCGCGCGCAGCGTTGCCTACCCTCGGTTGCGGACGGAGTAAGGAACAGATGGAGATACTCGCCTTCTTGATCATCGGAGGCGTCTGGGCGGTGTTCTTGCTGCCTGCGTTCTTCGAGAGCAAGAGAAGCGCTTCGCTCAGTTCAACCCGCAGTTTTGCGCGCAACAACGACCTGCTGGCTTCAGTGGCGCTGCACTCGGCGGAAGAGGTGCGCGCCGCAAACCACGCACGGCGCCGGCGGCGACGCACAGTAGCGATCCTGGGCACAGGCGCATTGGGATCGCTGGCTGCTGCCGTGTTCACTGGAAGCGTTATCTGGCTGGGGGTCACCATCGCGTTCGACATTCTCCTCGCCGCGTTCGTCGCCGCGTTGTTGCAGGCCAAGGCGGCCAAGTTCGCCACGGTTGCCCCGGTGGTGCCGCTGGATACCGGAGTCCCGGAGCAGGTTGCAAGCGTCGATGCGGCTCCAACGGTCCGCATCGTCGCCGGTTGAGCGAGTGTCCGGTTCGCTCGACCTCACCCACCTAGAGGCTGCAGTTCGTGCTGACCTCGACGAGAAGTTTGCCGCCCGCGAGTTGGCTCTGAAGAACTGCCGGCAGATCATCCAGGGCTCGTCTAAGGCGATTCGCGCGCTGCATCGTGACGATGTGACCTCGGCCGACGTGCTGCTCGAAGGTGTCCGTTCCCTGATAGCTGAAGCGGAGGCTCCGCTGGCCGAACACCGGGACATCTATCACGCCGGGTTCTTCTATGACGCCGTCAAGGAGTATGCCGAGGCCGAGTTGACCAAGGCGCTGGTGTTGGGTGAGCCGTTGCCACTTCCGACTGATCTCGGTTTGCATGCGGTGCCTTATCTGAAGGGCCTCGGCGAGGCGGTAGGGGAGATGCGGCGGCGGCTGCTCGATCAGCTACGGCGGGGGGAGTTAGACCGGGCCGAGGCGACCTTCTCAGATATGGAGATCATCCACGACCTGCTGGCGGCGCTGGATTATCCCGATGGCATGACTTCGGGGCTGCGGAGAACGACCGATGTCGCCCGCTCTCTGATCGAAAGGAGCCGGGCGGATCTGACGACCACCATCGTGCAAGAGCGGCTGCGGGCGCAACTCGAAGACCACTAACACCGGCCCTCCCCGTTTTGGCGTCCCAGAACGGAATATCTACCGATTTCCGACGCCAAAACGGGTGATTCCGATCCCGCTACACTTGCTCCCGCGTCGGGGGTGTAGCTCAGTTCGGCAGAGCACTACGTTCGCAACGTAGGGGCCACGGGTTCAAATCCCGTCACCTCCACCCAGCACGGACGCTCAGCGCTTAGTGCTCCGCCTTTTCGATCAGCGACTTGAGAGCTCGAAGATCCTCTCGAGAGCGCTCGGCGATCCGTTTCCGCATGAGTGGCAGGAGCGCTCTTGTGATCGGGTTGGTTCCCTTGCCCATCCATCGGATTGTCACAATCGTTCCGTGTGGGAACGGTTCCAGTGTCGTATCCACGGTCGCTTCGAGACCACCGCCCGTGATCAGCGAGCGGAAGTGGCTACCCGGACTCGCCTCGAGAAGCCGGTCTTCGAGCACGTACCTTCGCCTGCCCTCTACGTAGTGGGCGCGGGCGACCGATCCGGGTCCGCCCGGAACCCCTGCCACGAGTTCGAGGCGTTCCAGGCCGGACGTCCACAGCGGCGCTGCATCGATGTCGAGGAGAACGTCGGTGATCGTGTCCGGCGTTGCCGCGATCTCGACAGAAGCCTCGATAGTCACCATGTGGAGATTGAAGCAGGAATGCGGTTCGGGCGGGCTCAGGAGCCCGATCCGACTAGGCGGCAGCGATGCCGGCCGGTTCGGATGCGTGTTCCGGGCTCCAGCTGGCGCACAGGTCGGCTCCGCTCCGGTTGGCAACCATGCCGGTCAGCGTCTCGTAGCCCTCCTGCAGCTCGTCACATTCGACGTTGTCCAGAGTGATGACCGGCATGGCCTTATCGAAGACGCCCCAGGTGATGATCTCAGCGGCGTGCTCGGTTCCACGATGCTTCCAGTGCACCTCCCGGGAGTGCCATATGTCGACTTTGCGCAGCTCCATGAATTCACTACGGATCGCATCGGTGAGCACGTGAACATCCCAAGCGTGAGCCAACTCGTGGACGATCAGCTGCTCGAGGAAGACCTCCGGATAGTCTTCGGCCATGCACACATCGACGACGTGGCGGCCATGCTCCAGGTGGTAGTAGCCATTGCGGTTGTCGCAGCGGATGGTCGACTCATGGAAGACAATGTCGACCGGCGGCAATCCGAGCCCGGCATCCTCGAACATGCGCAACGCGGCCTCGGCTGCTGCATGCTGCCTAGGCGATGCGTCGATGATGGATCCGGGTTGCTGCTCGGGCACCTTGGCAGCCACAGCGTGCTGGGTCCGGGCGATGGTGCTCTCGCCGTCGGGGCCGGTTGCTCCGGGGCTGAGAATCACGGTGATGGTGAGGGCGGTGAGAATGCGGGCTGAAGTCTTCATGCCCGCACGGTCCGGTAAGGCGCTTTGGGGCCACTTGGGGACCGCTTAGATCTCGCTTAGGCCGGTGAATCAAGCCCTCTCGGGTAGTCGAACCGGCCGGCGATGTCGCCCCGGCCGGGCACCCAAGGCCTTATTTCGTGCGTCTAAGCCTCGACAGGGTATGTGTAGAAGAAAGAGGGATTGCACATGCGGATGTATGCGTTTTGCGCCAAATGCGGCGGAGCGCTCTCGGGTGCAAACGGCTTCTGCCCACCCTGCTGGCGGCAGGAAAAGGTGAAGCCCCGGCCCATCCGGGAAACCAGGCGACCGATGCGCAAGGCCAGCTAGGCCGTCAAGCTGCGCAGCGCCGGCTCAACCGGCGAATCTCTGGGCTCGCTCGGGTTCAGCCCTGCAGGAAGCCCTGCTTTTTCAGGTACCCGAGGACGTTCTTTGTGTAGCGGGCGTGACCCTCCCGCGTGTACTTGACCACCGTGTAGAGCTGAGCCAGGTTCTCGACTCCGGCTTCTTCGACCGCCGCTCGCAGTGCGGGGCGGCTCATGTACCGGTCCCATCCTGCCCTGTTGCGGTCTCGGTAGATCTCGCGGATCTCGTCGTCCGTGTGATCGTGATACGTCTCCCGATGGAGTAAACCGCTGAGTGGTAACCGGTCCCGTGGTGCGGGGTCTTCGTCCGGCCAGCCGAGCACGAAGCCGACGACGGGGAACACCCCCGGCGGACACTCGAGAATCTCACCGACTTGGTCGGCGTTGGCGAGCGTCGACCCCAGGTAACAGATCCCGAGTCCCTCGGCCTCGGCGGCGAGCGCGACGTTCTGGGAAGCCAGGATGGCGTCGGTGGCGGCCACCATGAACGCAAAGAAATCGTCGAAGTTGTCTGGGGCCTCGCTGATCCGCAACCACTTGCGCATCCGCCTGAAGTCGGCACAGAAAGTCAGGAGGACGGGTGCCTGACGCACCATCTCCTGTTCCATATGCGGCCCGTACAAGCGCTCTCGCATGTCGGGGTCACGTGAGACGACGATGGAAAACGTCTGCATGTTGCCCGAGGACGACGCCCGCACGCCCGCCTCGAGCAGCTTCTCGAGGAGAGCTGCGTCCACCGGGTCGGGCTTGTAGCGCCGTATCGAGCGGTGGCCGTGGATGGTCTCGAAGGTGTCCATTTCGCTCGGCAGGGTAGACGGTGGCGGAAATTGTATGGGAAAACAACAAATTGCTCCCCAAGGCCTCGCAGTACTTAAATGGGACAAAGGTTGACATCCGAGCGAAGGGTGCTGGCGATATGGCCGAGTTCTTTACCGACGTGACCGAACCGATTCGGTATGAGGGTCCCGACACAACCAATCCGCTGGCGTTCCGGATCTACGACCCAGACCGCATCGTCGCCGGCAAGCGGTTGGAAGACCATCTGCGCATCGCCATCTGTTACTGGCATTCCTTCAACTGGCCCGGTAGCGACATCTTCGGTGATGGCACTTTCGACCGTCCCTGGTTGGGCAACGTTGCCGACCCCATGGCAGCCGCCCGCCAGAAGATGGACGCCGCCTTCGAGTTCTTCGCCAAGCTCGGCACCCCGTACTTCTGTTTCCACGACCGCGACATCGCGCCCGATGGCGCCGACTACCGCGAGACGGTGAGCAACCTCCACGGAATGGTCGACTACGCCGCGCGGAAGATGGAGCAAACCGGGGTCAAGCTGCTCTGGGGCACCGCCAACCTGTTTACCCACCCTCGGTTTGCCGCGGGTGCCGCCACGAACCCCAACCCTGAGGCGTTTGCCTTTGCCGCCGCTCAAGTGCGCCATGCCCTCGACGCCACCCATCGCCTCGGCGGGACCAGCTACGTCCTATGGGGCGGGCGCGAAGGCTACGAAACGCTGTTGAATACCGACCTGAAGCAGGAGGGTGAGCAGTTCGCTCGGTTCCTCGAGCTGGTTGCCGAACACAAGCGCAAGATCGGCTTTACAGGCCAGCTCTTCATCGAACCCAAGCCGCAGGAGCCCACCAAGCATCAATACGACTACGACAGCTCGACTGTGCACGGATTCCTCGAACGATACGACCTGCTTGGCGAATACTTCGTGAACATCGAGGTCAACCACGCCACCCTCAGCGGACACAGCTTCCACCACGAGGTGAAGTACGCCGTCGAGAACGGGATCTTCGGAAGCATCGACGCTAACCGGGGTGACCCGCAGAATGGCTGGGACACCGACCAGTTCCCGAACTCGGTCGAAGAACTGACTCTGGCATTGCACGAGATCTTCGGCGCCGGCGGGTTCGACAAGGGCGGCTTCAACTTCGACACCAAGCTGCGGCGCCAGAGTATGGACCGCACCGACCTATTCCACGGTCACATTGGCGGTATCGACACCCTTGCCAAGTCGTTCCTAGTAGCGATGGACATGCTCGAGCAGGAAACCCTGATCGGACCACGAGCCGAACGCTACGCCGGATGGAACGACGACCTGGGTAGATACATCATGTCGGAGGATGCGTCGCTCGAGGCAATCAGCGACAGAGTGCTCACCGAGAGCATCGATCCAGAACCGGTATCCGGCCGCCAGGAGGCTCTGGAGAACCTGGTCAATCGGGCCATCTGGTCGGAACGGAGTTGACCGCCTAGTCCTTGACGAGGGCGAACAGCAACAGCGTCGCGCTCAGCAGCGCTGCTACGAGCACCAGCACGGCACCTCCGTAGTCGGAGCTACCGTCCCGTAACAGACCGACCACAATCGGGCCGCCCGCACCGAAAACCGTGGTGAGGCTCCACTGTGAACCCATGGTGGCCCCATAGCGGGGGCCGGAGAACCAGCCGGCCATCGCCATGGCACGCAGCGGGAGAAACGCGCCGAACGAGGCGCCGAACAGCACGAAGTGCGCGACCAGCTGCCATTCGGCGGACCCATCGAACATGAACAGGGTCGCGAGGCATAGAACCAGGGAGGTCACGGCCTGCACCGCGACCGGACGGAACTTCGTTGCCAGCAGGGGCGCGATCCATCTTCCCGGGAGGCTGAAAGCCGATGCCGCAGCCGCCCACAACGCCACCGTCGCCACCGCAAACCCGGCTTCGTCGAACACAGCTATCCGATGGGCGAAGATCCCTTGGATCGCGAAGAAGATGAGCACCATCGCGATTGTGTGAACGACGAACGTTCGGTCACCCATGAGCTGCGTTCGCAGGCTCGCCGATGGTTCCGGGGGTTGCCGCGGCGACGTTGCGTGGGGCGAACCGGCCACCGCCACGGCTGCACTTCCCAGCGCCGCCACCAAGACGAGACCACCGAGCGAGGCTGCAGTTGCCCGCCAGCCGAGAGCGCTCACCAGCCATTCTGTTAGCGGAATGAAGATGATTCCGGCTAGGCCACCTATCAGGGTCAATGCTCCCAATGCCCGGGGGCGTTGCTGTGGCAGGCACCACTGATCCACCGCGATGAAGGCAACTTCGTAGAAGGTCATCGCCCCCGCCGGCCCGATGAACAGCCACCAGGCGGCCAGCACGTGCCATGGCTGGGTTGCGGCCGCAAAGATCGCCATGCCGGCTGCGGCCAGCAGACCGCCCACCAGGAGGATCCCACGCACTCCCGACCGGTCGGCTCGCAGGCCGACGGGAATGGCGAGGAGTCCACCGCTGACCACCGAGCCTCCGTATGCGATGGAAAGCACGGTCTTGGAGAACTCGCCTCCGGCGGCCCCACCGGTCACGAATATGGAAAAGCCGTAGAGGATCACACCAAAGGCGACCATGACAGTGGCTGCCAGCGACAGGATCGCCGCCCACGGCGTCTTCGATTCGGTGTCGACGCTCATGCTGGGAGCATACGCACCAGTCTCCCCGACACAGCGCCGGGGATGGGTTACGCTTCACGCCAGATGAGAGGCCAGATCACCTTGCGCCGCGTCGCCGCGCTCCTAGTCGGGATCGCGTTGCTTGCCGCGTCCTGTAGCGGCGATAACGGCACAACCACAACTGCAGCCGACACCTCCGATGTCCCCGCGACCACACAAGGCGACACCGTCGCTCCGACAACAACGACCGAGGCGACAACGGCCACGACGGCGCCGCCTACGGTCACCGCAAGCACCGGCATCGACCAAGCAGTGGTTGACCGCCTCACCGAGCAGATCGTCGAGCTCATCGCGGTCACAGAAGAGGTGCGGGGTCTGCCCTTCCTCGCCCAGCCGACCGTGACCATCGTGACTCCTGAGGAACTGGCTGAGCGTGTCCGTCAGGATCTCGAAGAGGAAATCGACAGCGAGGAGCTGGCCGTCGACTCTCGTTTGATGAAACTGCTCGGCCTGCTCGATCCCGGCGCCGACTTGGAGGCCATGCTGATTGACCTCTACAGCGAACAGGTGGCGGGCTTCTACGACGGCGAAACAGGCGAGATGGTCATTGCGGGTGAAGCCGCCGACCTCAGCCCACTCACCAAGAGCTACGTCGTCCACGAGCTGATCCATGCGCTCACCGATCAGCACTTCTTGTTCAACGACGACTTTGAGGCCATGTTCGACGAGGAGCGGTACGACGAAGGGTCAGCTTTCCAGGCTCTCATCGAGGGTGACGCAACCTACTTCCAGCTGGTTTATGTGCAACAGCTACCGCTCGATGACCAGTTCCAGCTGGCCACGGAGGCGCTGGAGCAGATGAACGACATGACAGTGTTCGAGTCCGTGCCTGTTTGGATTCAGGACGACCTGGCATTTCCCTACGACAGCGGCCAGTACTTCGTGCAGACACTTGTCGAGTCGGGTGGCATCGCCGCTGTCGACGCCGCGTACACCGAACGTCCCGTTTCGACGGAGGTCATCATGCACCCGCAACGCTTCGGGAGTGGGGAAAAGGTGCTCGAGGTCGAATCCGTTGACATCGCCTTAGACGGTTACGAGGTACACGAGACATCTGTCTACGGCGAGTGGGGCTTCCGGCTTCTGCTCAGCGGAAGCGCCGCCCCTGGCGTTGCGGCCCAAGCAGCCAACGGCTGGGGAGGCGACTCCTATCAGGTGTTGTTTGATGCCGACGACGTGCTCCTGGCGATTGCATACAAGGGGGATACCGAGGACGACGCCTTCGAACTGGCGGACGCCCTGATCGCTCACGTCACCGACACCATGGAGCTGGGTGAAGGGGTGGCTACCGGCGGCGGCGTTTCCTTCACGGCCGACGACGGGCGCTACGCCTACCTCGACCGTATCGGCGACGGGTTCGTCTTCGTCGTATCGAGCGACGCGACGGCCGGTGAGGAGGCGCGCGCCCAGCTTCGGGTCCCCTAGCGCTTTGCTGGAAGCAAAGCGCTCTAGGAGTATCGACCTTCGCTCAATACTCCACCTTGGCGGCCGCTGGCGGATGCTGCACTAATGGCTCGTATCGCCGAATAGCACGCAGTGGTTAACTCGGGGCTCGGAATTCCCTAGCTTGTGGGCGTGTTCCGGACGCGCGAGAAAGGCACCGAGTCAGCGAAGCGAAAGAGCGCGGCAGATCAGCCGCGACCGGCGTTGGGGCGACGCCCGTGGTTTGCCTTCTTGCGGCGGGCGCGTAGCTTGCGTCGTTTTGCCTTTGCCATGAGGCCGGAGAGCGTAGCACGATCTCCACAGCTACTCACCCTGAAGCAACCGCAGTCGGACTGGTCGGTGACACCGGTGCTTGCTGCCACGACGGTCGGACAGCGCTGGAAAGGGGTGCGAACCGGCTATCCGCGCGTACTGTTGCAGACCAAACGAATACACGGGCGAGGCTTGGCCGAATCCCTCCGGCTTGTCGCTCTGGATCAGCGGGGTGTCGTTATCGGGGTGCGCTGTCTCCAGCCGGGGCGCTTCGCCCGGGTTGACGACAGCGTGTGGATACTCGAGCTGCCGCTCGGCGATCGACCGCCCGCGACCGGGGCCCGCCTGGAGATCTATGCTCGCAATCGTGAGCGGCAAGCTAATCCTGTGCGCGACCCCTATCGGCAATCTGGGCGACGCCTCAGCGCGGCTGAAGATCGAGCTAGAGGGAGCTGATCTCGTCTACGCCGAAGACACCCGGCGCGCCGCCAAATTACTGCAGGCGCTGGACGTCAGGACGAAGGTGCGCTCCTACTTCGTCGGCAACGAAGAGCACCGCTCTCGCGAGGTCGCTCGCCACCTCGAAGCGGGAGAGACGGTCGTTCTCATCACCGACGCCGGTATGCCATCCATCGCCGACCCCGGCCTGAGCGCAGTGCGGGCCGCCCTCGAGGTCGCAGCCGAGGTAACGGTTGTTCCGGGTCCCAGCGCGGTGACTGCGGCGCTTGCAGTTTCCGGACTGCCGGCTGAGCGCTTCGTCTTCGAGGGCTTCCTCCCACGAAAAGGGAACGACCGAAGCCGGCGTCTGGCCGAGTTCTCCGCAGAACCCAGGACCATCGTCTTGTTCTCGACCAAGCAGCGCATCGGCCGCGATCTGTCCGACCTCGCCGGAGCGCTGGGTGGAACACGCCAGGTGGTTGTCGCCCGCGAACTGACGAAGGCCTTTGAAGAGGTATGGCGTGGTCGACTCGACGAGGCCGCCGCCTACTGGGGGACCAGGGAACCTAAGGGCGAATTCACGCTGGTGATCGGCGGGGCAGCCGACCCGCCCATCGACCTGGACCAAGCAATCCTCGAGACGCAGGCCGCCGTTGCTGCAGGGGAGTCGATGACAGACGCAGTGCGGCGGATCGCAGCGGAACTCGGTGTAGGGCGGCGCGACCTGTACGAAGCGATGCTACGTGAGAGCCATTGATCCGCTCGCGAGCGATGGCTACTCGCGAGCGATGGCTACATCGCTAATGATGCCCGACACGAAGAGCAGACCCCACGCCCCTTGAAATCGCTGACTTCCTCGGTCGACCCGCAAAAGACACAGGTTGCATCCAGCTTGCGAATGATTATCGAGTCGCCGTCCACCGAAATGGCGAGTTCATCCCCCTCGCGGATATTGAAGAGCCTCCGAGTCTCGGCGGGAATCACGATTCTGCCGAGGTCGTCGATCTTGCGCACCATAGCGGTGTTCAAGAGTGTGTACCTCCAGTTGCCGGGACGGCTTCCCTACCGTCCCTCGTCTGTCGAATCCGAGTGTACAGGTCGGCTACAGGATTCGGGCACGCAGGTTTTTGCGGGTTTTCAAGCCGACGACACAGCGGCTGGTACCATCCCGCGCCCGTGGAAGCTTCACCAAACCCCAAGAAGGTCCTGGTAGCCGTAGCCTGGCCTTATGCCAGCGGTTCCCGCCACCTCGGGCACCTTGCAGGCGCCTATCTTCCCGCCGATATCTTCGGCCGCTTCCAGCGTGCCATCGGCAACGACGCCCTCATGGTTTCAGGGTCGGATGTACACGGCACCCCGATCACGGTCCGTGCCGACGACGAGGGCGTCGAGCCGCAAGTCATCGTCGATCGGTACCACCAGGAGTTTCTCGACCAATGGGATGCTCTCGGGTTCGACTGGGATCTGTTCACCACAACGGGGACCGACAACCATCACGCTGTGACTCAGGACATGTTTCTGCGTCTCCACGAGCACGGCCACATCGACAAGCGGACGTCCAACCAGTTCTTTGATCCGGAGGCGGAACGATTCCTGCCCGACCGCTATGTCGAAGGCACCTGCCCTCACTGCGGCTACGGCGAAGCCCGCGGTGATCAATGCGAGAACTGCTCCCGCACCCTGGATCCGATCGACCTCATCGATCCGCGGTCCAGGCTGACCGGGGCCACGCCCGAAGAACGTCCCACCGACCACTTCTACCTACGTCTCTCCGAGTTCTCCGAGCAACTCCGGGAATGGCTGGATAGCCGTGTCGACTGGCGCAAACACGTGCTCAACTTCTCGCTGGGATGGATCGATGAGGGACTTCACGATCGGGCAATCACACGGGACATCGAGTGGGGTGTCGACATCCCGGTCGGTGACCTCGGCCCGGGGAAGAAGATCTACGTCTGGTTCGATGCCGTCATCGGATACCTGTCCGCCAGCAAGGAGTGGTCCCAGATTCAGGGCCGCCCGGATGCCTGGAAGGAGTGGTGGCAGAACGGCGACGCAGAACACTTCTACTTCATCGGTAAGGACAACATCCCGTTCCACACCATCATCTGGCC
>JASJAS010000095.1 GCA_030066875.1 Acidimicrobiia bacterium
CCGGTCTCGGCCCTCATCCACGCCGCCACCATGGTCACCGCCGGTGTCTACATGGTGACCCGCACCGGGGTGCTCTTCGACCTTGCGCCGTTCTCGGCAGGAACCGTCGCCACCGTCGGTGCCCTCACCGCCATCTTCGCCGCGACCATCGCCATCGGGCAGCGCGACATCAAACGGGTGCTCGCCTATTCGACCATCAGCCAGCTCGGCTACATGTTCCTCGGCGCTGGCGTAGCCGCATATGTCGCCGACATCTTCCACCTGATGACCCACGCGTTCTTCAAGGCGCTGCTCTTCCTGGGTGCCGGGTCGGTGATCCATGCAATGGGCGGCGAGCAGGACATGGACAAGATGGGCGGGCTGCGCAAGAAGATGCCGGTCACCTTTGCGACGATGCTCATCGCCTGGCTGGCTATCTCCGGCATTCCGCCGTTTGCCGGCTTCTGGTCCAAGGACGAGATCCTGGCAATCACCTTCAATCAGGGCGGCTATTTCGTGTTGTTGTGGGGGATCGGGCTGGTGACGGCCGGGATCACCGCCTTCTACATGAGCCGCCTCATCTTCCTGACATTCTTCGGCGAGCCGCGCTGGGAGGAGGGAGCCACCCCGCACGAGTCGCCGGCCATCATGACGGTGCCGCTGGTGATACTTGCTGTGCTCTCGGCTGTGGGCGGTCTGGTCAATACGCCGTGGCGGCTCAGTCTGGAGCACTTCTTGGAACCGGCTTTGGAAGCCGTCCATCTGGCGCATCCGCCGGAGGGCGCCACCGCGTGGGTGCTGGCCGCAGTTTCGGTGCTGGCCGGGGTCATCGGCATCCTCTACGCCCACCGCCGCTACAACCGGCGTGAGCTGCCCGACGAGTCCGGCAAGCTGTTTGTCAACTTGGAGAACGGTTACTACGTGGACGACTTCTACGGGAAGACCATCGTGCTACCGGGCAAAGCCGTTGCCGAGCAGCTGGCCTTCACCGCAGACGCCAAGGGTATCGACGGCGCGGTCAACGGGGTTGGTGCCTTGACCAAGCAAGTTGCCGGCTGGGCCAAGGGGCTGCAAACCGGGTTCGTGCGCAACTACGGGCTCGGCATTCTGGGTGGCGCTGTCGCGCTGGTCCTCATCATCCTGATCCGGGGAGGTGCGGTCTGATGTTCCCCACCCTCGCCCTCATGGTTCTCATCCCGGTGCTGGGTGCGGTCGTGGTTGGTCTCGTGCCCAAGCGACGGTCGGAGCTGATCTTCCCACTGGCTCTGGTGGTCAGCTTCCTTCCGCTGGCTGTGGTCGGCTATGTGGTGTGGGAGTTCGAGGTTGGCCAGCCCGGTTACCAGTTCACCCAACAGGTGCTCTGGTACGAGCCGTGGGGCGTTTCCTGGAACGTCGGTGTCGACGGTATCTCGCTGTTGCTGCTGGCACTGACCGCGGTGCTGTTCCCGGTGTCGATCGCTGCTTCCCGTTCCATCGAGAAGAACCAGAAGATGTACATGGTGGCGATGCTGCTGCTCGAAACCGGGATGCTCGGGGTGTTCGTCGCCCTCGACCTGCTGCTGTTCTTTGTCTTCTTCGAGATCACGCTGGTGCCGATGTACCTGCTGATCGGCATCTGGGGCAGCGGCAACAAGGTCTACGCCGCGGTGAAGTTCTTCCTCTACACGGCTTTGGGGTCGGCACTGATGCTGGTCGGCATCGTCTGGCTTGCGGTGATCAGCGGCACCTTCGACTTCCGGGCAATGCTCGACATCCCGCTCACCTCCAGCCAACAGGGCTGGCTGTTCCTGGCCTTCGGGGTGGCGTTTGCGGTCAAGGTGCCCATCTTCCCGTTCCATACGTGGCTGCCCGACGCTCATACGGAGGCGCCAACGGCAGGGTCGGTGCTGCTGGCCGGTGTGTTGCTCAAGTTGGGTACCTACGGGTTCGTCCGCTTCAACCTGACGCTCTTCCCCGATGCTGCGGTGCGCTTCGCGCCGTGGCTGGCGGCACTGGCAGTGGTCGGCATCATCTACGGGGCTGCGGTGGCCATCGTCCAACCCGACGTCAAGCGGCTGATTGCTTACTCGTCGGTGAGCCATCTCGGGTTCATCATCCTCGGCATCTTTGCGATGACCAGCCAGGGCCTGACGGGTGGCGTTATTCAGATGGTCAACCACGGTTTGTCGACGGGTGCCCTGTTCCTCCTGGTCGGCATGATCTACGACCGCAGGCACACCCGGATGATTTCCGACTACGGCGGGGTCGCCAAGGTGATGCCGGTCTTCGCTGGGCTGTTCCTTTTCTCTGTGTTCGCCTCGGCGGGATTGCCCGGTCTCAACGGGTTCATCGGCGAGTTCAAGATCCTGTTGGGTTCCTACCTGCGCTTCCCGGCGGCTGCGGTGCTGGCCGCCACCGGCGTCATTCTCGCTGCGGTCTATTTGCTGTGGGCCTACGAGCGGGTCTTCACCGGGCCCATCGTCCACAAAGAAAACGAGAAGCTGTTCGACCTCAACGCCCGTGAAGTGTTGATCATCGCTCCGCTGGCCGTACTGATGTTGTTCCTCGGGGTGTATCCCAAGCCGGCGCTGGACCGGATCGAACCGGCCGTCGCCGAGGTCATCGAACGCATCGAGGACGCCACCGACTTCACCGCTCCCGAGTTCGGTATGCCGGAAGACCTGGCGGGAGGGGGTGAGTAGTGGAGAACATCGCATTCCTCCCCATTGGCCCTGAGGTCATATTGCTCGTCGGTGCGGTCCTGGTATTGATGTCGGCCGTGGCCCTCAACCAGGGCGAGCGGGACTGGGGGATCATCGGGGGCATCGCTCTGGTGGTGGCGTTCTTCCTCTCGTGGGCGCAGTGGCTGCGGCTGGACGGGCTCGAAACCAACTTCCAGCTCGCCTTTGCGGCAAGGGACAGCAACGTGTTCAGCAACGCCATGATCGTCATGGACCGCTTTTCGGCTCTTGCCGGGATGCTGATCTTCTTGGTCGCCTTCATGGCGATGGTGGGCAACTGGCGGCTGGTTCCCCGGCTTGGGAAACGCGGTGCGGAGTATGTGGCTCTGGTGCTGCTGGCGGCCGCCGGCCTCCACATGATGACCATCTCGTCGAACCTGATCCTGTTGTTCATGGGCCTCGAGACGGCATCGATCGCACTCTATGTCATCGCCGGGTTCGTGCGAGTAGAGCGCAACTCGGATGAGTCGGCCCTCAAGTACTTCCTGCTCGGCTCGTTCGCATCGGCGATCTTCCTGTACGGCATCGCCCTGGTCTATGCCGGGACCGGTTCGCTGACCATCTACGGGTCCGGCGGGATCATCGACTTCTTCGGCACCCAACCGGTGGCACTGTTCGACGTCGGCGTGTTGCTCACCGGGATCGCGCTGATGATCGTGGGACTCGCCTTCAAGATCTCGGCCGCACCTTTCCACCAGTGGGCGCCCGATGTATACCAGGGAGCAGCTTCGGCATCAGTGGCGCTCATGTCGGCCGGGGTCAAGGTCGCCGGCGTTGCTGCGCTGGCCCGGGTGCTGTTCGCAGCATTCCCGAGCCGCATCGACGACTGGGCGCCGCTGCTGGCGGTGCTCGCAGTGCTGTCGATCGTGGTGGGCACCATTGGCGCCATCGGGCAGCGCGACGTCAAGCGGATGCTGGCGTACTCGGGGGTCGCGCACGCCGGGTTCATGCTGACGGCGTTTGTCGCCGGCGGGGAAGGCATGACTTCGGTGTGGTTCTACCTGGCGACCTATGCCCTGCAGCTTGTCGGGGCGTTCACCGTGGTGACCCTGGTGAGTGGGGCAAGGTCCGGCAGTGCCCCGTTCGACGATTTCACCGGTTTGTGGCAGCGCTCGCCGCGGGTGGCACTCGCGATGGGGGTGTTCATGCTGGGCATGGGCGGGATCCCGTTCTTCGCCGGCTTTGTCGGCAAGGTCGCGGTGTTCGGGTCGGCGATCAGCGCCAACTACCTGTGGCTGGCGATCGTCGGCATGGTGGCGGCCATTGCCGGGCTGTTCTTCTACCTGCGCATCGTGGTGCTGATGTTCTTCGAGGCCCCGGTGATGGCGGAAGCGCCGGGCACGGCGAAAGCGGCGCCGCGGCTTTCCGGCGGCGGGGGACTGGTGGTGACTGTTTGCGCGGCACTCACCGTAATCCTCGGCATCATCCCCTGGCCCCTCCTCAACCTGGTCCGCAACGCCGTCCTCTAGCCAAGTCCGTTCTTGCGGATCTCGGCGGCCTACGAGGCCGCCGAGATCCGCAAGAACAGAAGGGACGCTCAGATTGCTTAGCCGTCCCAGCCGTTAGATTGGCGGCCCTATGAGCCTCCATCGCTTCCGCAACTTCGCCGCTGCCTCTGTGCTGGGTGTGCTGACGCTTGGGTTGGCATTGCCGTTTGTTGTCGCCGACTTCATCACCACCGGCATCTACCTGGTGCAGGAGGGCGAAGTCGAGGACGGAGACGTCTACCTCGCCGCCAACTCGGCCCGAATCCTCGGGACCATCGACGGCGACCTCATCGTCAGCACCGGCAGCCTGACCATCAGCGGGGAAGTCACAGGCGATGTGCTCTTCATCAGTCAGGGCACCGTGCGGGTGGAGGGTGAGGTCGGAGGTTCGCTGCGCGGCGCCGCTCGCGAGGTGCTGGTCGAAGGCACGGTGGGCCACGACGTCGCAGTGGCGACAACCGCCACCCGTATCACCGGTACGGTCAGCCGCGACGCGCTCGTGTTCGCCGGGACGATGAGGATCGACGGCGAGGTCGCCGGCGACGTCAACGGCCGGATGATCAGAGCCAACATCGATGGCGATGTCGGTAACGATGTCGACGTCGCTGTCGGCAATCTGACCCTGGGACCCAACGCCTCCATTGCGGGGGATCTGATCTATCGCTCCGGGTCGGACGCCGACATCGCCGGTACCGCCTCGGTTGGTAGTCAAGTGGCTCGGCTTCCCACCCGTGGTTCCTTTGCAGTCGAAATCATCCTCACCATCGCCACCATCCTCGGGTTCTTCGCTTTCCTCTTTGCCGGTCTGGTGATGTTGTGGCTGTTCCGGAGCACCGCTCCCCGGGCCGTCGCCGCCGTCGAGAAACGGCCCTTGCGCACCACGGCGATCGGGGTGGCAGCCATCATCATCCTGCCGCTCGGGGTGCTGTTGTTGCTCCTGACCCTGGTTGGTGCCCCCGTGGCGATCGCGGTGGCGTTGCTGATGGTTCTCGGGTTGGTCTTCGGTCCCGTCCCGGCGGTGACCGCCCTCGGGTCGTGGATCCTGCGCAGCAGGCAACTGGGTCTGCTTGCCTCATTCCTGCTGGGGGCAATCATCTGGCGAGCCGGGATCTGGCTCATACCCTTCGTGGGGGCACTGCTCTACCTGGCCGCGCTCGCCGCGGGAGTCGGTGGCTGGCTGGTAGCCATATGGGAGCGGCGCAAGGAAACGCCACTCGACACGGACTTGCTGCCGCGCCGTACCGCCGACGTCATTGCCGGTGACATTCCGTCACCGATTGATTGGGACGCACCCTTGGCGCCGGGGAGCCGGAGGAGTGTTGAGGAGGAAGATCCGCCTACCGAGCCGGAGGCGGCGGACTAGGTCTTAGGACTCTTCCTCGTCGAACACGATCTTCATGTCGGCCAAGGTGCCGGCACTGGACGAATAGCCCACCGGGGTGATCGGCTCCAGCGGTGCCTCGGGAGTCTCGCCCGAGGACAGGTCGGCGATCCGCTTGTCGCGGTCCGCAATGGTGGCGCGCAGCCGCTTGGCCTGCGCCTCGGCCGCTTCGACGGCTTGCTCCAATTCTCCGATCTTGTCTTGGAGCTGTTCCTGAGCTTGCGAAACCTCGCCGACTGTCGATTCGGCAGCCAGGGCCCGGACCCGCTCCTTGGCGTCGGCGAGCTGCCCTTTGAGGGAGGCTCGCTCGGACTCGAGCTCGCGTACGGCCGCTTGAGCTTCTGCGAGCTCGGCGGCGTGTTCCCCCGAAGTCAGCTTCGGGGCACTTCGTTTGGTAAGACGGCCGAGTAAGAACCCGACAATCGTCGCGCCGATCATGAAGACGGCTATCTCTGCAACGGCGTAAAGCATCCGTTTTCCTCCGGCTCTCTATTCGGGTGGTCCAAGTCTGAATTCAACGCGGCGGTTCTGGGCGCGGCCTTCCTCGGTCTCGTTGTCGGCGATCGGCCGGGTCTCGCCGTAGCCGACGGCGAACACCCGGGCCGGGTCGATGCCGGCTTCGATGAACCAACCCCGTGCGGCTTCGGCCCGAGCGACGCTGAGCGCCTGATTGTCCTCGGCCGAGCCGATGCTGTCGGTATGGCCTTCGACGGTCAGCAGCAGGGTGGGGTTCCGGGTGAGGATGCCGGCGCCGACCGGCATTAGTTGCAGCAGCGCCGGCGTTAGTTGAGCGCTGCCCGAAGCGAAACTGGCTCCGTTGAGCAGCTGCCCTGAAATGACGTTGTCGTAGATCTGGACGTCCCACACCGGGAACGGCTCGAAGGCTGGGAAGACCAGCGGCAAGCGGAACAACGAAAAGGTGGTGTCGACGCCGGGGTCGATCTCCAGTTCGTTGACCACATTCTCGGCACCGTAGCTGGTGACCGCCAGGTTCATCGCAAAGTCGACGATTGCTTGGCTGGGCACTGTTCCGCTGACGGTGATGACCCCGTTGCCCGGCACCTCTGCGTTGATGCTCGGCGGAGCCAAACCGGTGACCTCGACCTGGCTTTCGAGGGTCACATCCGGGCCCAGTGCCTGGGCTAGGGCGCCTTGTAGCTGAGCGAGCCGCTCTTCAGTGGGGGCGTATCCAAAGAGTGTTGCATCTTCCCCGACGATGGTGAGTCCGGACGTGCCAACGATGGGGAGCACCGCGATGGCCTCCGCTACCCGCGGCACCCAGGAGGCAGGAACCGTTTCCTGGTCTACTACGAGCTGATTGTCGAGGAGTGGGGCATAGATGAGGTCGGCAACGTACTCGAGACCGGCGGCGGCCTCGGCGCTGGGGATGGTGCCTCGCAGGATCAGCTGGCCTCCCTCGAGGCGAGCGTCGAGACGTGACAGGTTGCCCTCGGCATCGTCGTTGATGGGGGGAAGCGTCGAAGGGGCGACGGTTTGGGTGGTAGTCGGCGGCGGAGCGGTCGTGGTCGTAGTGGGGGCGGCGGTTGGGGTGCTGTCCGACTCGGCTTGGTCGACCCAGCTGACGGCACGCACGCCGGAAATGCCGCCGACGAGGGTTTCTGCCCTGGCCTGGTCGCCTGCCGAACCGGTGAGGGTGACGTCCCGGCCGGATACCTCGACGCCGGCGCTGATACCGGCCCCAGCCAAGGCGTCCTCAGCCTTTGTGCCCAGGTCGGTCTGCATGTTGGACACCCCGATGGCGACGGCCCCTCCTACGAGAAGCAGCCAAGCGATGACCAGCAGCCTTATCCGCGTGGTTTTGGATGACATCGAATCCGTCCTCAGTGCTTAACCCTTACCGAGGATTCTTCGGCGGATTCAGCCACCACATCAATGGGTTTTTCGAATCATTCGGCCCTCGCATTTGTGCCCCCTGAGGGGGCACCTGCGGCGAGCGCAGGGGGTGATCATGCAGCCGCCACCTGTGTCAGCGTGGTTCCTCGACGAGCCCTAAGACGTTTCCGGCAGGGTCGATGAACTGGGTGAACACCCGTAGATGCTTCGCCGGGAAGTCATCCGGCCCGGCGGTTCGTGGCATGACGGCTTTGCCGCCGGCGGCTTCGATGTGAGCGAGGGCTTCGTCGATGTCGGGCACCTGGATGTAGAAGATGCATTCCCGTGCGTGCCATTCGGCAACTTGGCCGGTTGCCGCTGTGAGGCTGCCGCCTCCGATCTCAGCCACGGAGTAGTCGTCGACGGAGAGCTCGTCGCTCCGTGTCCAACCGAACACGATGCGGTAGAAATCTCGAAGCGCCGGTTCGTCGAGTCCTCGTATCTCCACATGAACAACAGCTGCGGCCATTAGCTCCTCCTCCGTAGCTCACCCAACTGGTTGTGAAACTACCCCGAGAGGACAATGCCGCGCCGATCGCGGTCTACTCGCCGGCTTCCCCCACCGGCGTCAGCGGAATCCCGGGAAACCACTCGCTCGCCGGGATCGATTCCCACGTGGCCAGCGCATCTTCGATGAGCCCGTCCCGCAACTTCCCCAGACTGTGGCGTAACTTGCCGGTAGGGGCGGCGGTTTCCACCGGCCGGCCCTCGGACAGATCGCACACCTCGCGAGCCTTCACCGACAGTTCGTAGGTCCCGATCTCTCGAGCCCGGTCGACGATCTCCTGCTTGGTGTGGGCGATCAGCGGGCGCAGCACCGGAGCCGGCGCGTACCTGTCGATTTCGACCAGGTTGGCGGCGGTCTGCGACGAAACCTGACCGAGCGAATCACCGGTGACGATGAGCTCCATGTTGAGCCGCTGCGCCAAGTGGTGGGCGGCTTCGGCCATCAGTTGCTTGAGGATCACCTGTCGCAGACGGGGGTGTACAG
>JASJAS010000096.1 GCA_030066875.1 Acidimicrobiia bacterium
AGCCACCTTCGGTGTCGCTTTTCCTCCTGACTTCTCCGGCGGCGAACTGATGGTGGACATCAGCGGAGCATCTGGCGATCAGATGGGTATGGGCATCGTCGGCCCCGACGGGCGCGCCTTTGCCGATGCTCCCCTGTTTCAGTACGGCCCCCACCAGCTGACCGATGCCACCGTGACCGTGCCGGGGATGAACCCCTACACCGTCGACCTTGGTGCCTTCCCCGACAACGGCGCCTTCACCGTCGACGACAACGAACCCCTTTGTGATCCGTCGACATTGACCGCAGCCGCTCCGCCCACGACCACGACTACGACAACAACGACGACGACCACAACAACCACGACGACAACGACCACCACCACTACCGAACCACCCGCCACGACAACCACACAGCAAGAAGCCACTGCGGCACCGGAAACGACCGAGCCGCCGACAACCACCACCCTTGCCACCGGGGAGGAAGATGACGGCGGATTCCCCTGGCCCGTGATACTCATCGGCGGCGGCCTGATTCTCGTCATCGGAGGAGCGATCATCGCCTTTGGCGGCAAGGCCGAGAAGAACTGCGACCGGGAACGAGAGAAGCTGGCGGCGGCCCAACGCCGGCTCGAAATGATCAACGAGACCCTCGAAGAGGCCCTCGCCGACCTGGCCGAACACGAGGCGGAAATCCCGGAACTCGAGGCCGAGCTGGCGGCCTACGAGAAGGCCCGGCAGATGGGATCCACCGTCGAGGCCGGAACTCGCTACTACGCCTACGGCGGCGGGCGGATCTCAGAAGGGGAACTCGAAGCCGAGATCGAGTA
This sequence comes from Acidimicrobiia bacterium, assembly GCA_030066875.1. Taxonomy (GTDB): domain Bacteria; phylum Actinomycetota; class Acidimicrobiia; order Spongiisociales; family UBA5794; genus JAAETI01. The sequence continues at coordinate 808 of JASJAS010000096.1, forward strand.
CTACGAGGAACTCATCCGTATCGCCGAGGAAGCCAAGGCCTTCGACGAAGAGCGAGTGCGGGAATGGCACGAGAAGTTCCAGAAAGCAGAACAAGAGGTCCGGGAGGCCGAGGAAGCCTTGTACCGATGCCTCGGTGTCGCCGCCCCCGGCGGTGAGGCACCAGCTCCACCCACAGCCCCGGGCACCACACAACCCGGCACCAGCCAGCCCGGTACCGCAACCGGCCCGGGTGGGCCGTCCATCGCCACGACACCGACGGAAGAGGAACCCAGCAGCGAGTGTGAGGAGGGCGCCACCCGCAGCGAACCCGGCGGTGACCCGGAGCGGCTCAACGTCGTTGTCGATTTTGCGGTGATCGTCGAGATCGAAGAAGGCTCGGGCCGCCGCGTGGCCGACGCCCGGAGGATGTCGATCGGCCTCGCCGAGGTCGCCTCCGACCTCGACCTCATCGGCAAAGCCCTCGGAGCCCGCGGTGCCGGCCAATCGATCGCAGGCGGCATCGGGGGCATGGCCCAGGGCAGCTACGTCATGGGGGCCGGCGGCCTCGTCAAGGGCACCGCCGAGGGTGCGATGGCCTCCGGCCTGACCGATATATCGATTCCGACGTCGGCACCCGAAGCCGTCGTCGAACTCCTCAAAGGCATTGCCAATCTCGGTTCGTTCGTGGCCGGCAAGGTCGGGGAATGGATGGCGGGCTACCAGATCTACAACGTGCGGCTCACATTGTTCCAGCAGACCATCACTGCGACGCCATACAAGCTCTATGAGTGCGTGGACGGGAAGTGGGAGTGTCAGAAGGTTTGGCAGTACGACGTCGGCCCTCTCCGCAGACGGGGACGGGGCCGGGGTGAATCGTTCCACCCCAACAATGACCTCACCCGGCGTCGCATGGAGGCCGCGATGCGTCGCATGAGCAACCGGGCGCAGAACGCAATTGCCCAGTCGATCCGCGACCGGGCCGATTTCGACTCTCGTCATCAGCCGGGGCCGTGCGAATGAACCGGCGCGCGCTTGGGCTGACGATGCTTGCGGCCGGGGTAGTGCTGATCGTCGCCGGGGTACTGGCCATGGGTGGATCGGACGAAAGGGAGGTCTTCGCCCCAACGCCGACCACCGAAACCCCAATCACCACGACAACCACAACAACCACAACAACATCGACAACCACAACAACCACAACAACATCGACAACGACAACCACCACCGCCCCACCGACCACCACAACTACGACGACGACAACCACCACGACCGTGCCGCCACCATCGATCGAAGACTTCATCATCGCCTACCGGGAAGCGACGGAATCTGGGGACGCCGACTTCCTCTTCAATCGTCTGCTCCCCGAGTTGCGGAATGCCTTTGGCGGCGAGCTGTGTCTGGCCTGGGTGGATCGTGAGATCCTGGCCATCACCGACTACGAGTTGACGGGCGAGATCACCGGGCCGACGGCGAGGACTCTCACCGTTGGCGAGACGTCAATCGAGGTCGGCGAGTACTACGAGGCACCGGTTCGGTTCACTTTCCAGGGCCAGTCCTTCGATGTCATCGCCACGTTTGCCATCGTCGACGGACAGGTCTTCTGGATCGGAGAATGCCGCTAGCCGAGGTGCGACGCCGCCCGGGGCGGTAACGTCTGGGACTCATGGAACCTCGCATGCTCGTCACCGGCGGCAGCGGCTACCTAGGCGGTTGGGTAGCCCGGCTCGCTCGCGAGCACTGGGACATCACTGCGACCTATGCCGCCCACGCCGGCGCCGAGCCCGGGATCGTGTGGCGCCGTCTCGACGTACGCGACCAGGCGGGGGTAAACCGGCTCATCCGCGGCCTCCAACCAAAGGTGATCGTTCACACCGCCGCCCTCAACCCCGGACAGGGCAACGACATGGAGGCGGTCAACGTTGCCGGAACCGCCAATGTGGCCCGGGCCGCAGCCGAGGCCGGTGCCCGACTCATCCACATCTCCACCGATGTCGTTTTCGACGGCCAGCGAGGCAACTACACCGAGGATGACGCTCCCAACCCGCTCTCGCCGTATGGGGAAACAAAAGCGCGCGCCGAAGAAGCTGTTGCCAGGGCAGGCGGTGACGCGGTCATCGTGCGCGCGTCGCTCATCTACGGGTGGCGGCCGACCGTGGCGCGTGCAGCCCAGTGGATGATCGAAGCCATCGAGCGGGGGGACCCGGTCCGACTCTGGTCGGACGAGATGCGGTGCCCCATCTGGGTAGAAAGCCTGGCAGCCGCACTCGTCGAAGTGGCCGCAATCGACTACAGCGGCTTTCTCCACCTTGGCGGGGCTCAGGCGGTGTCGCGCCACGATTTCGGCGTGGCGCTGCTCGATTTCGCCGGCGCCGATTCAAGCCTGGTCGAGGCGGTTCCCAGCCCAACCGACCAGTTGCGCCCGCTGAATTGCACCATGGACTCGTCGCGCGCTCGCGAGCTGCTTGACACGCCGCTACCCGGCGTCGGCGATGTACTGGCGCGCGGCAGTGAGATCCAGTAACCGGCAGGAGACTTCGAGGCGGCGGTTCCGGCTCTAGCTCGCCTACTTCCCCAGTGCGGCCTGGCGGAGATAGCGTTCGACCATCGAACGCAGGTAGCGCATCCCGTACGCATAGCCTCGGGCAGCCGCGGTGGTTGTGTAGTTGAGCACTCGGATGATCCACAGCTTGAAGATGATCTCGCGCCAGTCCTCGTCGTCTTTTTCGAAGTGGGAGAGCAAAACGCAGTAGGTCTCGAACCAAGCCGCCTCGTCCATGAAGCCGAACCGGGGTCGTTGCCGGTTGGCGATCATGCCATCCCGGATCGGGACCGGGAACAGCTCGAGCAGCTCGGCCTGGCGGTCCGTCCAGCGCTCGGTGAGCAGGCTCATGCTGGCTTCAATGTCGTAGCCGAGCTTCTCGGAGATGGCACTCGGGACCACGTCGGGCGGTTGTACGCGGTGCAGCGTGCTTCCGTCGACCTTCTCGTCCTTCAACGACTGGATCGCCGCAAAGCACTCGACCAGCATCGTTCGCAAATCGGTCAGCCGCCCGTAGAGCTTGTGCGCCTTTCCTTCCTTGACGTAAGCCTCGAACATCTTGGCGCCGCCCTGAATCATGCGGAAGGTGTAGATGGTGTCGACGCCCCAGTCGCTTTGTGCCATCACCAGCGGATCGGCAACAAGATTCTCGGTTGTCTTCCGGGTCAGGAGCAACTCGCCCCCCAACGGCTGCTCGATCCAGGGCAGCTCGGAGTAAGGCCACAGCACCGCAAACCCGACCCGGGTGATGAACCAGGTGATCATGGCGTCGGTGGCCGCACGCGGGAAGTAGTGGCGCACCACGTCGTAGCCCAGGTCGGCGAACTCCTCTGCAGTCGTTATCCAGCCCTGATTGAAGCTGGTGATGTCGGAGTCGTAGAAGTGAACCCGGTCGACATCGGTCTTCTCGAGGAAGTACTTCAAGGCAGTGTTCATCCCGTCGCCCTTGCCGGGGCGCAACGACCCGAGGCGATCCTGGAGGATGAGGTTCACCGGCGTGTCGGTTTCTGCCATGACGTGAGGAGCGGCAGCGGCAATCGCCGCGTACGTCTCCTCCTCCTCTACCCCGACGCACAGGACCTCGCTCACTCGCTCGTGCGAAGCCGCCATGTGGATGTTGTTGACAACAACTTCCGGCTTCTCGACCTTGAAGGGAAAGACGACCAGGCTCATAACACATCCATCTCCCGCGAAACGCGCTGAACCCTAACGGGAATCGGCCTGCGGACACGTCATCTTGAGTGACGACGCAAAACGAGGTCGGCGCCCGATCGCCACCCCGCGGGCCCGACACCGTCGAGCCGGATCATGTCTTCGACCGGAAGGTCTCGCCAACTGCCGTCGGGAAGCTGCACCAGCATCGGTGTGTCTACGGCGTTGAGCATCCCAATGTCGTTGTCGTAGTCGCCCAGTCCGTACGATTCGACGGAGTCACCAAATCGCGCGATGACATGGCCGACTGCCTGGCCCTTGTCATGCTCTCCCTGTGCGGTCCAGAACCGGGAGCCCCGCTGCAGGCGCAAGCCCCGAATCGCCATCGCCTGACCCAGTTCGTAGCTGTCCCCCGATTCGATGATGAAGCTCTCGGTGTACTCCCGCTTGCGGGCATATTCGGCCCTGTCGGCGTCGAGGCCGGTGTGGCGCATCACCTCGGACACCGGCATATCGCCGTAGCCGCGCACCCGGGCACCGACTGTGGCGGCAGCTTCGGCCAGCTTGCGCCGCACCAGCCGATATGGCGTCCCGAATACAGTGGCGCTGCCGTCCGGTTCGTACACGGCCGCACCGTTCTCGACGATGAATCCCACGGCGACGTCGAGTTCGGCGGCGATGACAGTCTGCTCGGTCCACGTCTTGGCCGAGCAGAAATAGACCGCCACTCCTTCGGCAAGGAGCTCGCGGAGGGCCGGCAGTGCCGGTCCCGGTTGGTAGGTCTCGTGGTCGAGCAGCGTTCCGTCGAGGTCGGTGAAAACGACGGAGACGTGCGGCATCAGCCCTTCGATTCCGAATCTGGAATATCCGGGATTGGGGTTTGCCTTTCGACTGCGGATGGGCGGACCTGTTCGATCTGACGGAAGGACTCGCTCTTGTCACCAAGCACCCGCCCGAAAGTATCCCAATCGACAACCGACATCGGCGGATACAGCAGCTCCTGGGGTGGCTCCTCACCCTCCCCGATGACACCTTCCTGGTTGAGGAATTCGAGCACTTCCTCCCGCACGTCGGGTGTGGCAATCGGTGAGTGGTACAGAACGTTCAGCGCCTGGAGCCGCATCTCTTGCACGTGGTCGGCACCCTTGTTCTCGTGGAAGTGGGGATTGCGGGTCTCGATCTGGAAGATCTCCACACCGTCTCGCATCACGTCGTCATCCGGGCTCGTTATGACCCCGCCGTAGCGCTCGAACACGTTCAGATACTCGTAGGGCTCCACCGCAAAGCCGGCAGCGAACTGGAGGCGCAATGCGAGATCGAGGCTGAAAGCGTGCTCTCCGGCGTTGCCGGTGGCGACGATCTCGGTGCCGAAACCGGAGTAGGCCGAAATCAGCAGATTGAGGAACCGATTGGTCACCTGCGAGCTGCGACCCCACCGGTTGAAGAAGAGCCGGCCCGCCTGGATCTTCGGCTTGGACCGCCAGCTGATCCGCACCATCGAGAACGGCGACTCGGCGAGGTGGAATCCTGAGGCGTACGCCTGCACGTACTCATAAACGGCACCGGGAACGTAGTTGTCGGCGTCGATGAAGCCGACGAACTCGCGGCCCGACAGCTGGGCGAGAGCCAGTCCGATGAGCATTCCTTCGCCCTTGCCGTTGCGTACCAGTCCCTCTTCGTCGAGGAGTTCCGGCATACCGGCGTCGGCAAAGGCAGCGGCAACCCCCGGGTCGCGCTGATGGATCAGCAAAGCACTGCGCTGGGCGAGCCGGCAGAAGCGACGCAACGTCTCCTTCTCCATGCGATATCGGTCGACCGGGCCCCGTTCGCTGTTGGAAACGAGAATGATCAGGCAATCGTGGGGAATCCCTGACAGGACGCCGTCGAGAACCTTGAGCCTCTCCCCCATCACCGGAATCACAATCGCCATGCGGCGTTCGTAGTCGTTGATGGTTGCGGTGGGAACGTGGTGAATCGATTGCCACCCCGGATCCTCCAGGGCAGCAGGTTCACCCCCTGAATCCAGCTCCCAAACCTCTTGAACCCCGTGGATACGCACGGCGCCAAACCGTTCAGAACGGTGCGGTAGTTCGATTCGCATGGCCTATCCCCTCGTCTTCACGTCTCAGTCACTTCCATTGTGGGCGCGATCGAGCGAGATGGAAAGACCGCGAAGAACCGCTCCTCCGTCAAGACGTGTCACAGAGCGCGTGTAACGTCTCCATCCGGATTCTGCAGTTGAGCGAACGAGAGACGGTATGAGCACCATCGAAGCTAAGGGTCTCGTCAAACACTATGGCGACGTGAAAGCCCTCGACGGGCTAGACCTCTACGTGCCCGAAGGCAACATTCTCGGGCTGCTCGGACCCAACGGTGCCGGCAAGACCACCGCAGTCAACATTTTGACAACGCTGATTCGCCCGACCGATGGGACAGCCACCGTGGCCGGGGCCGACGTCCTCAAGTCGCCGGGCAAGGTGCGCAAGCGCATCGGGTTGTCGGGGCAGTTCGCTGCGGTGGACGAGAATCTCACCGGCTACGAGAACCTCGACATGATCGGGCGTCTCTATCGCCTGGGTCGCGAGCCGGCCCGGATCCGCGCACGTGAGTTGCTCGATCGATTCGACCTCACCGATGCCGCCGATCGGCCGGTGAAGACCTATTCAGGTGGCATGCGCCGCCGCCTCGACCTTGCCGGAGCGATCGTTGCCGAGCCTCCCGTCTTGTTCCTCGACGAGCCCACCACCGGGCTGGACCCCCGCAGCCGCACGGAGATGTGGGGGGTGATCCGCGACCTCGTCGGCAAGGGCACCACATTGCTGCTCACAACGCAGTACCTCGAGGAGGCCGACCAGCTGGCCGACGACATCGTCGTCATCGACCACGGGCGGGAGATCGCTCACGGCACCGCCGACGACCTCAAGGCAATGATCGGCGGGGAGCGGGTGGAGGTTACGGTGACCACTGTCGACGCCATCGCCCGGGCATCTGAAATACTCGCCACGTTCTCCGGAGGAGAAGTCCAGACAAACGAACGAACCCGCAAGCTGATTGCTCCGATGTCGGGCGGATCGGCCGAGTTTCGGCATGTACTGCGGGACCTGGAGGACGCCGGCATCACGGTTTATGACGTCGGGATGCGGCGGCCGACTCTCGACGACGTGTTCCTCACTCTCACCGGGGACGTCGCCGAGTCGGACGAGGTTCGTGATGCAGAGAAGGTGGGCACATGAACAGTCTCATGTGGGCCGCGTTGGACAGCCATGTAATCGCCAAACGCAACGTCATCAAGATCAAGCGGGTACCCGAAGTCCTGATGTTCGTGCTCATCTCGCCGATCATGTTCGTTTTGCTGTTCGCCTATGTGTTCGGCGACTCGATCGCGATCCCCGGTGGGTCCTACCGGGAGTTCCTCATCGGCGGCATCTTCGCCCAGACCGTGGTGTTCGGCGCGACGTTCACCGGGGCGGGGCTGGCCGACGACATGCAGAAGGGCATCATCGACAGGTTCCGCGCCCTGCCGATGTCACGGGCGGCAGTGCTCGTCGGCCGAACCGCCAGCGACGTCATCTACAACGTCCTTTCGTTGCTCATCATGGCGCTCACCGGGCTCGTGGTCGGCTGGCGCATCCACAACGGCCTCGTCGACGCCGCCTTCGGTTTCGCTCTGCTGCTGGCCTTCGCCTACGCCTTCTCGTGGGTCATGGCATACGTCGGGTTGATCGTCCCCAGCGTGGAAGTCATCAACAACGCTTCGTTCGTGGTGATCTTCCCACTGACATTCGTTGCCAACACGTTTGTACCTTCAGAGAACCTGCCCGGAGTACTACGCACATTCGCCGAATGGAACCCGGTATCTGCCGTGACGCAGGCAGCCCGAGATCTGTTCGGCAACATTCCTCCGGGGACGCCGGAGCCCACCGTGTGGCCACTGCAAAACGCGGTTCTCTACACGATCATCTGGATCATCGTCATCATCGCCATCTTCGCTCCGCTGTCGGTGAACCGGTACCGCAAGGCTCGTTAGCCCAATACGCGTCTCACACATGGGGTCGGGGCAACGCCCTAATTAACCTCGGATCCAGGAGGTAGGGCTCTTGGATGAAGCTCAGAAACGCGTCTACGCCAGAGTCGCGATTGCTGCGGGCGTTGTCA
>JASJAS010000097.1 GCA_030066875.1 Acidimicrobiia bacterium
TGCGATGGCGGATCAAGGCGGTGTTCACGATGAGCATCCTTTCGCAAGCCCCGACGAACAGCGGGACCCGGCGCGGCGGTTCCGGGGTCGGTTGGCAGCGCCGGTAACGATCGTTACATCAGGGGCCGGGGACCACCGAACCGGCTTGACCGTTTCGTCTCTCGTCGTCGCCGAGGGTGAACCTTCCCGGATCTATTTCCTGCTCGGATCAACCACGGATCTCTTCTACGGTCTCGAGGAAACCGGTAAGTTCGTCGTTCACGTGTTGGAGACCGGGGACGAAGCGTTGGCAGACGTGTTTGCCGGCCTGCGTCCCAGCCCGGGCGGACGCTTTGCCGACGTAGCCGTCGAGCAGTCGGAGTGGGGACCGGTCCTCACCGGCATCAAGACCAGGGCATACTGCACCTTCGAAGGTGGCGACGAGGAGACCTTCTTCATCGTTGCTGAGGGGAAGATCGACAAGCTCGAGATGTCAGACATCGACGACCCCCTGGTCTACTTCCGAGGTAGCTACCGCAGACTCAGTTGATGTGGAACCGCTCCAGGGACGGACGGCGTCGCGTTCCGGGGAATGTGCGGGCGGACGACGTCACAGCTGTGCTCCACCCTTGAAGCGGTGCCGAGGAGTAGTTGCGACCGGGTGATGTTGAACTGCCACCTAGACTCGCCCGGATGTCTGCATCCACCCCCAAGGTATGGCTGACAACACTGGGCTGTGCCAAGAACCAGGTTGACTCGGACAAGGTCACCGGAGTTCTTCACGCCGCAGGCTACGAAGACGCCGCATCGCCGGAAGCAGCGGACGTCGTGATGGTCAACACGTGCGCCTTCATCGAACCCGCCCGGCGGGAGTCGATCGACACGGTCCTCGAACTCGCCGAGGCGAAACAGCCAGCTGCGAAGCTCGTCGTGCTGGGGTGCATGGCGCAACGCTACGAACAAGTGTTGATCGAAGCCCTGCCGGAAGCAGATGCCGTCATCGGACTCGACCGCTATCCGGAACTGGTCGGGCGACTCGACCAACTCACCGAGTGGCAGCCGCTCCAGATCCGTCCGTTACAACAGTCGGCGATGGACATTCTGTACGAAACGCTCCGGCCGACACCTTCCACCCCCTACGCCTACGTCAAGGTGGCTGAAGGCTGCGACAAGCTATGCACCTTCTGTGCCATCCCGCAGTTCCGAGGCAAGCAGCGGTCTCGGTCGAAGGAGAACATCGTCGCTGAGGTCACGGGCCTGGTCCGGTCCGGCGTCCGCGAGATCGTGTTGGTCGCCCAGGACCTGGCAGCCTATGGGCGCGATGTCGGCGACAGAGGAGGGCTGCGGGCATTGGTCGAGGAGGTTGCCGCGATTCCGGGATTGCGGTGGCTGCGTCTCTACTACCTGTATCCGGGCGAAATCCGTCAACCGCTGATCGACGCAATGGCCGAGATGCCGAAGATTGCGAACTACTTCGATCTCTCACTGCAACACTCATCGCACCGTCTATTGCGTGCCATGAAGCGGCCCGGTAGCGGTCATGGCCACATGGAGCTGATCCACTCGATACGTAAGGCGGCACCCGACGCGGCGCTGCGGTCGAGCTTCATTGTCGGTTTCCCCGGCGAGACGGAGGACGACGTCGAATCGCTAGCGGCCTTCCTCCGGTCGGCTCAGCTGGACTGGGTGGGCCTGTTCCCGTTTTCGCCCGAAGAAGGCACGCCTGCTGCCGAACTCTCGGATCAGGTGCCACACGATGCCGCTATGGAGCGGCTGCGGTATCTGCAAGGACTCCAGGACGACATCACCCATGCCAAGAATGCCGCCGAAGTAGGGCGCAGCGTCGAGGTGTTGGTCGACCAGGTGGAAGAGGGCCAGGCCGTCGGGCGCAGCTATCGCCAGGCGCCCGAGATCGACGGTGTTGTGTTGCTCGATCGAGGCGCGCCGGGGGAGTGGCTCCAAGCGGAGATTGTTGGTGCTTATGGAACGGACCTCGAAGCAAGGGTGTTGCGATGATCGTTGAAGCCATTGCGGTTGGCACCGAGTTGCTGTTGGGGCACACTGTGAACTCCAACGCTGCGCTCATCGGCTCCCGTCTGGCCGATGCCGGGCTCGAGCATCACTTCTCAACTGCAGTAGGGGATCACCCAGGCCGAATGGTGGACGCGATCCGGTTGGCGATGGGCCGGGCCGACGCCGTGATCCTCACAGGCGGGATCGGGCCGACGCAGGACGACCTCACTCGTGAAGCCATCTGCGAAGCAACCGGCCGCCCGATGCTCTACAGCGACGAGTACGCCTCGAGGCTGCGACGCTGGTGGGCCGCCCGGGGCCGGGAGATGCCCGACTCCAATCTCAAGCAGGCGGAGTATCCGGAAGGGGCCACGCTGCTGGACAACCCCAAGGGAACCGCCCCGGCTATACAGCTCGAGCATGAGGGCGTAGTGATCTTTGCGCTGCCGGGAGTGCCCGCGGAGCTCGAGGTCCTGCTCGACAAGTACGTACTTCCCCTTCTGCGAGAGAGATCCGGTGAGGGAGTGGTGTTGAGCAGGGTGATCCGCACCTACGGGCAATCCGAGTCGCGGGTCGCCGAAATGCTGGCGGACATCTTTGAAGAGACCGGGAACCCTTCGATGGCGTTCCTGGCTTCGGCCGCCGAGATCAAGGTCCGACTGACGGCGCACGCCGACACCGAGGCTGGTGCAGAAGCGCTGATCGCGCCATTCGAGGCAGCGGTGCGGGAGCGGATGGGCAGCCTGGTGTTTGGCATCGACGATGAAACCATCGAGAGCATCGTGCTGCGAATGGCTGAGGAGAAGGGGTGGACGCTGGCGACAGCTGAGTCGGCTACCGGGGGCAAGGTGGCGGCCCGCATAACTGCAGTTCCCGGCGCATCGCGTGTGTTCCGGGGGGCAATCGTGGCGTACCAAGACGACGTGAAGAAAATGAACCTCAGCGTCGGGGACGATCTAATCGCAGAGCACGGGGTCGTGAGCGAACCGGTGGCAATGGCCATGGCGGAGGGGGTGGCCCGCGCGCTCGATGCGGACGTTGGCATCGCAATCACCGGCTCGGCAGGGCCGGAACCTCTCGAGGAAGCGGCCGGCACAATGGTTGTAGCGGTCCGCACTCCGGAAGGGACCATGGCGCGCACCTTGCGGTTGCCCGGCGACCGAGAACGGGTCCGCACCTACACATCGACGGGGGCGCTCCATATGGCACGACTGGCGATGGCCGGCAAGTGGTGGTCCGGCCGGCCGAAGGATGGGCGGTGGGTGTGAGTTCGGGGGAACGGATGTTCCTTGCCGTGGCGCTCGACGACAACGCCCGGCATGCGATCGCTGCCCATCTGGGTGACCAGCTCGGCGGCCACGGGCTCCCGGGACGGCCGGTGCCCCCGGAGAACTGGCACATCACTCTGCGTTTCCTCGGGGCGACAAGCGCGTTGCAGCGCGACCGGGTGTTGGCCTATCTCGACGATCACCTTTCGATCGAGCCCTTCCGCATCTCGTTCACCGGTCTTGGTGTGTTCCCTCGGGAGGCCCGGGCATCAGTGCTATGGCTGGGAACGGCGGGCGATGTCGAGCCGCTGGAGTCGACCGCGGCCGTCTGTGAGGGGGCTGCCGTAGAGGCCGGGTACGAACCCGAGGGACGCCCCTTTCACCCGCATCTGACCCTGAGCCGCATCAGGCCGCCGCAGGATCTGCGCTCGCTCGTCGATCTCGTCGAACCCTCAGGCGTCAAGCTCGATGTCGACTCGGTCACTCTGTACCGATCGGTCTTGGGTAGCGGTCCCGCCCGGTATGAGGTGGTCGATCGGGTGGAGTTGTAGCGGCAACCGGACCGTCGCGCCGCTGGTCCCCGGGGGTTCTTGCGGACATAGCTTCGCCATTCGGTAGGTATATCCGCAGGAACCAGATGGGGAAGGTTGTCTCCGAGCACATGCTCGAATCAGCTTCCTCGAATTGCCTCGACATCGAACACATGTTCGCCTAGTGTGGTGGTCTCAACGCCGCTAGGATTACACGGTTGTAGTTATGTCACAGGTACGAAATAGGTTGGTGAATACAGACCAACCGAAGGGAGCTCCAGTGGAGTCGGATAAGAACCTCGAAATGGCGATGTCGCAGATCGAGCGGCAGTTTGGCAAAGGCGCCATCATGAAGCTCAGCGACAGTGCGGTGAAGAACGTTGCCGCCATTCCCACCGGGGCCTTGTCGCTCGACCTGGCACTCGGAATCGGCGGGGTTCCTCGGGGCCGGATCGTCGAGATATACGGGCCAGAGAGCAGCGGTAAGACGACTCTGGCACTCCACGTCGTTGCCGAGGCGCAGCGCAACGGTGGTGTAGCCGCCTTTATCGACGCCGAGCACGCATTGGACCCCATCTATGCCAAGGCGCTCGGGGTCGATGTCGATGAGTTGTTGATTTCGCAGCCAGACACCGGTGAGCAGGCACTGGAGATCACCGACATGCTGATTCGATCCGGTGCTCTCGATGTGGTAGTCGTCGACTCGGTCGCGGCGCTGGTACCTCGCGCCGAGCTCGAAGGTGACATGGGTGATAGCCATGTTGGACTCCAGGCACGGCTCATGTCGCAGGCGCTGCGTAAGCTGGCGGGAACGATCAACCGGTCGGACACGACGGCGGTGTTCATCAACCAGCTGCGCGAGAAGATCGGCGTGATGTTCGGCTCACCTGAGACCACGCCAGGCGGGCGGGCTCTGAAGTTCTACTCGAGCGTCCGTATCGATGTGCGCCGTATCGAAGCGATCAAACAAGGTACCGACAATGTCGGCAACCGGGTCCGGGCCAAGATCGTGAAGAACAAAGTCGCTCCGCCGTTCCGGGTCGCTGAGTTCGACATCATGTTCGGCGAGGGCATCTCCCGCGAGGGCAGCCTCATCGATGTGGCCGTTGAGCACGGTATCGTGCGCAAGGCAGGCGCCTGGTTCACCTATGACGGTGACCAGTTGGGCCAGGGTCGGGAGAAAGCGAAGTTGTTCCTTCGCGAGAACCCGGAGATCGCCATGCAACTCCAGGACAAGGTGTTCCACGCCGTCGGTCTCATCGACGATGATGAAGACGATGAGGGCGCGATCCAGGTGGACGAGGAGACCGGCGAAATCCTCGGCAGGGCGGAATCCGACGGCTGAATCACGGTCGAGGGGCCGATAGTGGGTGATTCGGGCGGGAATGCGCGAATAAATCCTCTTTTCGCGGTTCCGAATCGACCGAGGGTGCGGTACGATCCCCTTAGGACACACGCAATACCACTTGAAATACACGGAACCCGAGGAAAACCGATGAGACGGATCGCACGGAGGTGCTTACAGCCGACGGCTGGCTAGCTGTCTCCGCCGGCGATTCGTTTCTTGGCATGCGTGTGCCGAGCCCTGGTGGCTCGGCATTATTGATTCCCCGGGGCCGGGAAACGAGGACAGCATGGAGCCTTGGCTCATCGCTCTGGCGATCGGCTTGCCGATAGCTCTGCTTGCTTTCCTGGGAGGACGAGAGTTCCAACGCCGCAATACGACCCGTACGGGCGCATCGGCGGTTGATGCCCTCCGCCAGGCGCGGTTGGATGCCCAGCGCATCCTGTCACGCGCTGAGGAGGAGTCCCGGGCGCTCGCGGAGAGCTATCGCGAAAGGGAGGAAGCGGCTCTAGCCCACAGACACGTCGAGGCGGATGCGCTCGAGGAGCGTCTCGTCCAAAGGGAGGCCACGCTCGAACAACGCGCCACCAACTTGGCGCACCGGGAGGAAATGCTTCTCGACAAGGAACGATCTCTCGGGGAAGCTAGATCCGAAACCGAAGCTCTGCGCGAAGAAGCGCGCGGCCACTTGGAGCGCATCGCAGGCTTCGATTCACGTGCCGCCAAAGAAGAGCTGCTAATGAAGGTCGAGGACGAGGCGCGCCGTGAAGCCATGGTCCTCGTGCGCGACCTCGAGATGAAGGCACGCGAGGAAGCGGACCGCCGCGGCAGACGCATCATTGCAACTGCCGTGCAGCGTCTTGCGGCCGAGGTGGTTTCCGAGTCGACGGTGTCGGTGGTGCCACTTCCGTCGGATGACATGAAGGGCCGGATCATCGGCCGTGACGGACGCAACATCCGCACATTCGAGGCCGTCACCGGCGTGAACCTCATCGTCGATGACACGCCGGAAGCGGTGTCGATCTCCACCTTCGACCCGGTGCGACGCGAGACCGCGCGACGGGCCCTGCAGCGTCTGGTTGAGGACGGCCGCATTCATCCGGCATCAATCGAGGAGGCCTACGAAAAGGCTCGTGCAGAGGTGGAGCAATCGGTACGCGACGCCGGCGAGTGGGCCATGCTCGAGGTCGGTGTGACCCGGCTCCACCCAGAGCTGGTCACGTTGCTGGGACGTCTCAAGTACCGCACGTCCTATGGCCAGAACGTGCTGAACCACCTGGTCGAGGCCGCCAACATTGCCGGGATGCTTGCATCCGAGATGGGCATCGACGATGTCGAGGCACGTCGGGCCGCCTTCCTCCACGACATTGGCAAGGCTGTCTCCCATGAGGTGGGCGGCTCCCATGCCATGATCGGCGCTGAGATAGCTCGACGCTTCGGTGAGGACGCTTCGATCGTCCACGCCATCGAATCGCACCACAACGAGGTTGAGCCGCGGACCCTAACCGCGGTTCTGGTTCAGGCGGCGGATGCGGTATCGGCAGCTCGTCCCGGGGCGCGTCGCGAGGCTCTGGAGTCCTACGTGCGCCGGCTGGAGAAGCTCGAGGAAATCGCCTCTTCGTTCGTCGGTGTCGAGCGGGTGTTCGCCATGCAGGCCGGGCGAGAGGTCAGGGTTGCCGTCTCCCCTACCGACGTCGACGATCTCGCCGCAGGTGACCTGGCGCGCCGGATTGCCCGCCGCCTCGAGGAAGACCTCAACTACCCCGGACAGATTGAAGTGACCGTCATCCGCGAGTTCCGCGCCACGGATTTCGCTAGATAGCCGTGGCGGAAACGACCGTTCTCGGTGTTCCGAGCGTGCGCACGCCGCGGCTACCGGCGCGCACCGGGCTCAGCTATCACATTCGAACGTTCGGGTGTCAGATGAACGAGCATGACTCCGAGAGGATCTCCGGTCTGCTGGCTGCCGACGGCATGGTCGCAAGCAGCGACGTCGAATCTGCAGATGTCATCGTGCTCAACACATGCACGATTCGGGAGAACGCCGACAACAAGCTCTACGGCTACCTCGGGGCGCTTCGTGCGCTGAAGAAGGACCGGCCGGGTCTGAAGATCCTCGTAGGCGGTTGCTCGGCCCAGAAAGACGGCGATCTCGTGATTGAGCGCGCCCCATGGGTCGACGTGGTGTTCGGCACCCACAACGTGCATCGTGTGGTCGAGCTCATCGATCATGCTGATGAGTGGGGCCCGGTCACCGAGATATGGGAAGAGACCTCATCGGCTGAGGACTTCCCTTCCTACCTGCCGGTGCAGCGGGAGACTCCCCACTCGGCCTGGGTGACGATTGCCATCGGTTGCGACAACTCGTGCACGTTCTGCATCGTGCCGGCCGTGAGAGGCCGGGAAATCAGCCGTCGAGTTGGGGACGTCATCGGAGAAGTCAAGACATTGGCCGCCGAAGGAGTCACGGAGGTGACCCTGCTCGGCCAAAACGTGAACTCGTACGGGCGCGACCTGGAATTGAACGGCCGCAGCCCGGTTTTCGCCGACCTCCTTCGTCAAGTAGGCGCAGTCGAGGGTGTTCGCCGGGTTCGGTACACCAGTCCGCATCCCAAAGACTTCCGCGAGGACGTGGCGACAGCGATGGCGGAGACGCCGGAGGTCTGCGAACAACTTCACCTGCCGCTCCAATCAGGCAGCGACCATATCCTGGCGGCGATGCATCGCGGTTACAACCGCGATCGATTCCTCAGCCGGCTGGCAATGGCACGAAGCATCGTGCCCAAGCTATCCGTATCCACCGACGTGATTGTGGGATTCCCCGGGGAGACTGAAGACGACTTTGTTGCGACCCTCGAGGTTGTCGAGGCCGCCCGCTTCGACCAAGCGTTCACCTTTCAGTTCTCCCCCCGACCAGGGACGGTGGCTGCCGAGATGGACTGCCAGATTCCCAAGCATGTTGTCCAGGAACGTTTCGAGCGGCTGGTGGCTCTGCAGCGGGGAATATCGCTGGAGAAGAACGAAGCCATGGTGGGCGATGTCGAAGAAGTCCTGGTTGAGGGCCCGTCCAAGAAGAATCCAGCGATGACGACGGCTCGGACCAGAGGAAACAAGCCGGTCCACGCCCCCGGAGAGTACGCACCGGGCGCGTATCTCGAAATGGAGATCACGGCGGCCGCGCCACATCACCTCGTAGGAAGGGTTCTCCCCTGACCGCCGTCGCGGTTGTCGGTCCCACCGCATCGGGCAAGTCGACAGTTGCTCTGCAGATTGCGCGGGAACGAGACGGTGAGGTCGTCTCCGTGGATTCCATGCAGGTATACCGGGGAATGGACATCGGCACCGCCAAGGCGTCACGTGCGATGCGAGCCGAGGTGCAACATCATCTTCTGGACCTCGTCGACCCGGAGGAGGACTTCCCGGTGGCCCG
>JASJAS010000098.1 GCA_030066875.1 Acidimicrobiia bacterium
GAGTCGTAGTCGTACCACTCCCCCTCGATCACGATCTCGCCGGGCACCGACGCCCTCGGGCCACCACCGAGTACCGCTACCTCTATCTCGCGACCGTCAACGAACTCTTCGACGACGACCTTGTCGCCGAATTCGAATGCGCCGCGGACGGCATCTTTGAGTTCAGCCTCGGTGCCTGCCTTGGCGACGCCGACGGACGAACCCAGTTCGGCAGGTTTGACGAAGACAGGGAGATCGAGATGGCGCACGATGTGATCCACTACCCTGGCTGCGTCGAGGAAATCACCCTCGCGCAAAGCCACCCAACGCGCCGTCGGTATGCGCTGCTGGGTAAAAACCTGCTTGGCGTAGTCCTTGTCCATCGCGATCGCAGATGCGGCAACGCCACAGCCCACGTACGGGATGTCCATCATTTCAAAAAGACCCTGGACCGTGCCGTCCTCTCCGTAGGGGCCATGGAGGACGGGGAAGGCAACGTCGAACTCGATTTCGTCTCCGCCGGAGAGAAGACGCCCTTCGGGGACACGCATCGAGACCGGCCGACCTGATGCAACCATGGGCCGGCGCGAGGAATCGGCCAGGAACCATGATCCCGAACGATCTATCCCAACGGAGATAACCTGATGTCCTGCATCCTTGAGAGCTTGCAGAACGGCGACCGAGGAGGAGCAGGAAACCTCATGTTCCTCCGACCTTCCGCCGAACAACAAGAGCACGCGAGCCATGCGGAAAGGTTACCGTGACGGCAGACCAAAGGACGTACGTGACGGGACGGCTGCATTGACTACAGAGATGCCCCCGGTTCGCCATCGAACCCGGGCGGTCTACATCGCCCTGTTGTTGTCATGGGCCGGCTACGTCGCGCTTCTGATCGCACGAGCAAGGTCCGACATCTCCTTCTGGTCCGACGGAGTCCCCTACTACGGGGCTGCCCTGATACTGCTCACGATCGCGCCATGGAAACGCGTGCTGCGCTCCATCGTGGCCGATCTCGTGATCCTCTTCTGGTCGACCATCGCCATCCTGGCGGTTCTACTCCTCGGCCCAGAAGGAGACCCGGTCGTCGTGGCAATTGCGCTACTCGGATCCGTAATGCTCCCCGCGGTGATATCGCTGCGCGGCATATATGTTGCAGGAGTGGCGATCGCGGCAACGGCTGCGTTCGTCGCAATTACCGAAAACGCCGACCTGGTCGGGAACGCGGCGGCCGCGCGCATCGCGTCCTTTGTCATCGTGGCGACGTTGGTCGCGGCAGGCGCGGGCAATCTTCACCGCTACGTCGAGGTGGCGGCCCGGCGAGTTCATACTTTTGAGGAACGTGAGCGATTCCTCTCGGAGAAGGAACAAGAGCTGCAGCGGCTCTATGACGTATCGCGCACGATCGGCGTCGGCAGCAACCTATCGGAGGTGCTCCCCGAATTGGTTGGCCGCGTGGCCAACGCCCTCGACGCCCGGGTTGGCGTCGTCCTGCTCTACCGCAGGGACGAGGAGGCCCTCGAGGTCATGTCCCCAATCTGGGTCGCCGGCCAGACACTTCGCGCAGAGGGCTACTCGCTCCCGCTCTCGGAACCGAGCATTGCCCAGCAGGTCTTCACGAGCGGTGAGCCTGCAGTGTTCAACAACCTGGAGGAGAAGGCCGAAGAGGCGGACACTTTCCTACTCGAGTTGGGCAGCCACGAGCTGGCCGCGGTGCCGTTGCGCATCGAGTCGCGGCCCATCGGTGTGCTCATTACAGCCGAGAAGCGCGACAGCCACTTCACGATCAACGACCTGGCTGCGCTGGAGTCGCTTGCCGGACCGTCGGCATTGGTGCTCAACCAACTCGCTAGGTACGAGGAAGCCCAGGAGACCAGCCAAAAGGCCATGGAGCTGGCGCAGTTGAAGACTGACTTCGTCAGTGTCGTCAGCCATGAGCTGCGCACACCGCTCACCGCGATCATCGGGTCTCTGAGCACGCTGCAACGTCCTCAGCTCATTCACCCGGATGCGAACGCTCAACAACTAATCGATACCGCCAGCAGACAAGCGAATCGGTTGCGCTCGCTCATCGAGGACCTTCTCGTCGTCTCGCGGCTCGACAACCAGGCGCTGCCGGTCCGTCCTGAGCTCATCCACCTGCAAGACTTCATCGAGGACACGGTCGCCCACATTCCCGACGCTGCCGAGGTCACCTATGTGCAAACCGGACCCGGGGTCGACTCGGTCGAGACCGACCCCGACCACCTGCAGCGCATCCTCGTGAACCTCGTCGGCAACGCACTCAAGTACGCGCCGGGAAGTCCCATCGACATCGTCGCCATGGTCAACGGAAACGAGATCTGGCTGTCGGTCATCGATCACGGTGAGGGCATCCCGTATGAACTCCACGACCACATCTTCGATCGGTTCACCCAATTGGCCCCGCACTACACACGATCTGCGGGTGGGACCGGACTCGGGCTCTCGATCGTTCGTGGCCTCTCTGAGGTGATCGGCGGCCGGGTTTGGTTCCAACCAACCGCCGGGGGCGGCGCAACGTTCACGGTTGCCTTGCCGAAGATCGCTCGTCTTCGTCAGGAAGGCTCGGAGCCGGCCGCTATCGCGTGAAAGCCGCCGTCCACATGCACGACTTCGCCGCTGGTCATCCGGGTCCAATCTGAGAGCAGCAACGCAACCATCTCTCCGACCGGGGTGGCGTCGGTGACATCCCAGCCGAGCGGGGCCCGTACCGCCCACTCTCGTTCGAACAGCTGGAAGTGCGGGATCGACTTCGCCGCAACCGTTCCCAGCGGACCGGCCGACACGGCATTGGCTCGGATGTTGTCTGCACCGAGATCGCGCGCCAAATAGCGGGTCACGGCTTGAAGCGCCGCTTTGGCAACGCCCATCCAATCGTAGAGCGGCCAGGCCTGGGTGTTGTCGAAATCCAGCGCCACCAGCGACCCTCCCCCCGCCTTTGCCATGAGGGGACGCAGCCCCGCGGCAAGGGTCTTGAACGAAAACGCCGACGTGAGGAAAGCGGTCGCGGCGCTGTCTGCCGGTGTGTTGAGGAAGTTGCCGCCCAGGGCGTCCTCCGGAGCGTAGGCGATGGCATGCACGGCGCCGTCAACGGCTCCCCATCGCTTCTCGAGGTCGGCCACCACAGCATCCATATGGCTTGGTTCGTTTATGTCCAACTCGAGTACATCGGGAGTGATCGGTAGTCGCTTCGCGGTCCGTTCGGTGAGACGCATGGCACGACCAAAGCCGGTGAGGACGACCTCGGCGCCTTGGTCCTGGGCAATGCGGGCCGCTTGAAACGCGATCGAGTCGTCGGTGAGCACGCCGGTGACGACGAGCCTCTTCCCCTCGAGCAGCAAGACCTTCCTCCTCACGAAACGGTCCGTCATCGTAATGCCGGACGTGCCCGGTTGTCGTTCAAACGGCGCTGCCGGCCTCAACCGACGTTGGACCAAGCCCGCAAGCCCAGACCCATGACGAACAGCAGCAGCAGCCCGTAGCCGAGCTCGGACCGCCGCTCGAGCTGAGCCCGGTAGATGTACGCAAAGGCAAACGTGAAGACGATGACGATGCCGTAAAACACGTGAAATCCGTTGCCGGGCCGAATGCCCCGCGAGTACAAGACCAGGCCGGCTCCGACCTGCGCTCCCATTGCAAGAAGCGCCATCCATCGTGCGTAGACAAAAGCTCGCGGGGCGGGACGTCTTGCGAGAGCAAGAATCAGGCCCCAGGCCCCAACCACCCCCGAGGTCACCACGGCGACCCAGAACCAGTTCTGGTGGAAAGCGAGCATCCCGGGAGGGTAGTCATCCGACCTTACGGATTGCGCGCAGCGTGTCGACCTGGATTAGCTTGCCCGGATGGAATTCGTTCCAACCGACATGGCTCATGGCGGCTCGGCAGTCGCCCGTATCGGCGGTAAGGCATACTTCGTCGATGGCGTCATTCCCGGAGAGCTAGCCACCGGAGAAATCGAACTGGACAAGGGCTCCTGGGGCCGGATCCGCCTCGATCAGGTAGTCGAGCCTTCACCGGACCGGGTTCAACCGTCCTGTCGGCACTTCAGTGAATGCGGCGGATGCCAGTGGCAGCACGCGGCGTACAAGACCCAGCTGGAGTGGAAGCGCTCGATCGTCGCCGGCCAACTCAAGCACCTCGGCGGTATCTCCGATCCGCCGGTGCGGCCGACGGTTGCCAGCGGCGATGCATACGGCTACCGGAACCGGATGGAATACCGCGTCCGCCGGGGAATGCCGGCCCTGCATCGGCGCCGCTCCAGGTCGCTCGTGCCGATTGCCGAGTGCGGCATCCTGCACCCGAATATTTCCGACCTGTTTCCCGACTTGGGCAATCTCGCTGGGGTCGAGGCGCTGACCCTACGCACCTCTGTGGCATCGGGCGAAGTGCTCGCCGTCGTGAAAGGCAAGATCCCTCCCCAGGCAGAGACATGGGCCTGCAACGTCGCCCAGATAGTGGATGGCGAGGTGCGAGCGAATCGCGGGTCAGCCGCGCTGGAGGAGGTCGTCGCCGGCTGCAGCTTTCGGATAACAGGGACTGCGTTCTTCCAAAACAATACGGCGGGAGCCGAGCGACTCGTTCAGCTCGTGGCCGAAGCAGCCGAGACGGAAAGCGGCGACACGGTACTGGATGCCTACGCCGGGGGCGGACTGTTTGCAGTAACCCTCGGTAGCCACGCCGCCCGAGTTGTCGCCGTCGAGATCAACGCGACCGCCGCGGCAGACCTGCAAGCCAACCTCAACCGAGCACGAATCGCCGACTACCGCATCATCCGCGGACCAACCGAGGAGGTCATCGAGCGGATCGACGAGTACTGGGACGTCGCAGTAGCCGATCCACCGCGACGTGGCCTAGGAGTCGACGGCATCGACGCCCTGACCGCCGCCCGCCCCCGGACCCTGGTCTATGTGTCCTGCGACCCTGCGAGCCTGGCCCGCGACAGCGGCCTATTGCACAACATCGGCTACCAGCTCGATTGGGTAACGCCCGTCGACATGTTCCCGCAAACGTTCCACATCGAGTGCGTCGCTCGCTACCGGCGTACGGATTGACGCGGGATATTACCCCCCTGTCTCAGCCCACCGTCGTCATCCGGGCAGGTACCGGCCCGGCTAGTGACCGGGTCCGGTCAATGACCGGGGCCGGTCAATGACCGGCTGCGAGATCCCCGATGACGGCATTGGCCGCCATCCGGTAGTCCTCGAGACCCATCGTGATTGTTTGCGTGTGGCTGCCACCGCGGAAGGTCACCCTGGGCGAGTCGAGACGGAGATCGATGATCGTCTTCATCCCGTACAGATGACCAAGCGGCGGTTCAGCGCCGCGCTCGCAATCGGCGAACGCATCGGCAAACTCCGCCTCCTCGGCGAGTCGCAGATTCTCACATTCGAAAGCCTCTTTGGCTTTGGAGAGATCCACGTGCTTGTGGCCGGGCACCACCGCCATGACGAAGTGATCGTCCGCCATGAGGATGACCGGCTTGGCGATTTCCTTGCCGGAGACATGCTCTACTTCGGCGACACGAGACGTCGTGTAGGCGAGCGGGTGTTCGTGCACCTCGTACGGCACACCGTGGGTCAGGAGGTATTCACGAAGCTTCTCCGCAGACATACGTCCTCCTTGGTCACAATGTACCGGGGAGATGGCGGTTCGGGAACCGGGCAATATGCCCTTGCCCGAGGGTCAGGAGTCGCTGCCGCCGAGAATCGAGTCTTTCATGGCGGCGAACTCTTCATCGGAGAGCACGCCGTCCCTATGGAGACGGGCGGCCCGTTCCAGCTGCTCCGTCGGATCCCGCGTCAGGTCGGCCGCTATCGCCGACTCCTCGGCGGCCGTCTTCCGGCTCTGCTCTTCGCGGGTCCTGTACAACAACGACTGAAACTCTTCAGGCCGAGGAATGTTGCTGAACTCGCTCTGCCCGCTCTCGCCGGCCGACTCGATCAGCAGATCACCCGATTGGAGCATGCGCTCGAGGATGTTCTGGTTGAACAAGACGTTGTTGATGTTCTGCAGCGGCAGCTCGATCCCACTACGAGCAATGATTCCGGTGCGAGTTATCAATCGTTCGCTGGTCAGGACATAGATGGTGAACCACCACTTCAGGAGAGGGCTCACGACGAGGAAGATCATGGCCAGCAGCACCAGCAGAGTAGTGATCAGATCGGCCGTGCCGTTCTCAGGTGGCAACACTTGATATACGAGAACGATGGCGACGATTCCGCCGATGAACCACAGGACGGGGATGGCGAGCATCCTCCAATGCGGGCGGAACTGCCGAATGATGACCTCGTCGTCGGTGAGAATGCTGTCTGGAAATGCCATAGCCCAATCATAAGCCGCGAAATCGCTCCGGTTCGGCTCAGACATGGAAAAACCCCGAGGGAGTTTCCGCCGAAGCTTCCACCCTCTCGGGGCTTTCCTTCTCGGTCGCTGTCTTTCGACTCAACCGAGATGCCTGCCAAGACCGAAGCCTCGACCGGCCGATCCTTCTCGGCCCGTGGGGCCGGACCACTAGGGCCCTTCCCCGGACTTCCCTTGCGGGGCAGTCACCGCCCCTTGCAGGGAGGCGACCCTTCCGGATCTCCGCGACCCCTTGCGGGGCCCCGGCGAACCCCTTTCGGGGTTCTGCGCCGTCGCTGCGGTTTCCCGCCTCAACGACCTCGAGAAACATAGATGGCACTAGACATGTCGGTCAAGCAAAAATGGTTACTTCATTTCGCGTCTTTCTGATTTGTTTCGCGAGCGACTCAGCGGCCTCATCCTGCCCCGTACCTTCAGGCGAGTAGTGTCATCCGAATATGAGTGCGGGAGACAGCGGCGATTCGGACCAGCCCGCGGAGAAGCCGCCAACCTGGAAGCGAGTTGTCCAAGGTGCCGTCTCCTTGGTCGTGGTTGTCGGCATCTTCGTTGGCGTCATGCCGCAGATCGCCGACTATGGCGAAGTGTGGGCGACAATCCGCTCGCTCACCTGGCTCGAGTCGTTCTCGCTCGCATTGGTAGCTCTCTGGAACCTAGCGACCTACTGGTTTGTCTTGGTTGCGGCGCTGCCCGGGCTGCGGCTCCGCGAGGCTGCCGTGGTCAACCAGGCCTCGACGGCGGTCTCGAACTCCTTGCCCGGCGGTGGCGCCATCGGGGTCGCCGTCACCCTTGCAATGTTGACCTCATGGGGATTCCGTATCGCGGCCATCGCCCGCTCCGCGCTGGTGACCGGGATCTGGAACAACTTCGTCAAGCTGGGTATGCCGGTACTGGCGCTGGCGTTATTGGCCCTCGAAAGCGACATCACGCCTGCCCGGATCGGAGCTGCCGCCAGCGGCCTCGGAGTGTTGGCCGGGGCGATTGTGGTGTTCGGACTCATCTTGAAGAGCGATGGGTTGGCCCGCTCCATCGGCTCGGGCCTGGGGAGACTCGTGTCGAGAGCCCAGCGGCTGATTCGCAAACCCGCAGTCGAGGGGTGGGATGAACGGGCGGCCCGGTTCAGGACGGACACCATCGGCCTGCTGCAGCATCGCTGGTTGCAGCTCACTCTGGCAACGATCGTCAGCCATCTCTCGCTCTACATTGTGCTGCTAGTCACTCTGCGACATGTCGGGGTCGGCCAGCAGGACTTGAGCTGGATCCAGGTGTTAGCGGCGTTCTCATTCGTTCGCTTGATCTCGGCGCTGCCGATCACGCCGGGTGGGGTTGGGGTGGTGGAATTGGGCTACGCCGCAGCCATGACGATCGGTATGAACGACATGACCAGCGCTCGGGTGGTAGCCGCGATTCTGGTCTTCAGGGTCATCACCTATGCGCTGCCGATTCCACTCGGTGCAGCTTCATACGTCGTCTGGCGACGGAACCGGACCTGGCGAATGGACGAACCGGAGCGGGAGCTGTTGGCCGGTGATGCCTACTCGGTGACGACACCCGCCTGATGAGTCCGGTACTTCGATCTGTGAAGCCCCGGCTTGTTTGAGGCACCGTAGGGCGCTACCCGTCGAACTCCTTGGCACGGATGTAGCGCTGCACGATGGCGGCGGCTCCGATGGCACAGGCGGCGCCGAGCGCCACGCCGGCAAAGACATCGGTCAGCCAGTGGGCTCCCAAGTACACCCGGGTTCCCGCCATGAGCACGGCGAAACCGGCCGCGGCGATTTCTAGGTTGCGTCGGGCCGGACCCGGTTGGATCAGGACAATGACCAGCGAGATCGCAGTGACGGCCCCGGCTACGGCGTGACCAGAAGGGAAAGCTCCGGTTACTTCCTCGACGAGGGCAACCGGCGGGCGAGGTCGACCATATGCGGCCTTGAGGAAGCCGATCAGCGGCTCGGAGAAGACAATTGCCAGGATCCAAGCGCTCAGCGCTGCCCGCCTGTCCTTCACCCACAGGAACACCGTCACGACGAGGCGGAAGGGCCAGATGAACATGACGCTCCCCAGGAAAGCCATCGCGTGCGAAACTCCTGTCAGCGGCCCCCACTTGATCGGGTATGTGAGGTCATAGAACCACTCATCGAAGGCATCGATGACGTCGCGAGTCGCCGGTATTGCCATCGCGACGAACAACGACCCGGATACGGCCCAGAGCAACACTGCGATCCGCTCCGCCCAGCGATGATCATCGAGCAGCAAGTGATCGATCCCATGGTGTTCGGCGGATGCGCCAGAAGTAGATTTCAT
>JASJAS010000099.1 GCA_030066875.1 Acidimicrobiia bacterium
TGGTTTATCTGATCCAACTCCTCTTGCTTTCCGCGCTCGGCCAAGGTCTTCTCGAGCTCGTAGTGGTTGTCGAAGTGATCCTCGATAGCGGTCTTGCCGCGGCCGGTGACAAAAATGAACTCCTCGATGCCAGCGGCGCGCGCTTCCTCGACGGCGTACTCGATCAACGGTTTGTCTACGACAGGGAGCATCTCTTTGGGGAGTGCTTTGGTCGCGGGGAGGAACCGGGTGCCCAGTCCGCCCACCGGGAATATCGCCTTCCGCACTGGTTTCAAGATGGTCTGCCTCGTGTCATGCTTCTAGTTCCTTCGGCATGCTATCGGCGACGTTGAGTCGTTCATGCGGGGAGTGAAGTTGCCGGCTAAGACCCGACCACGGCCCTGGCGACTCGTTCCACGTGGCCCTTCGCCCGCACGTTGTACCAAGCATGCTCGATGGTTCCCGCGCTGTCGGCAACAAATGTCGACCTGATGATGCCTTCGTATTCGCGTCCATAGTTCTTCTTCATTCCCCACGCCCCGAAATCCGCCGCCATGGAGTGGTCTTCGTCGCTGAGTAGCGGGAATGGCAAGTCGTGTTCTTCGCGGAACTTCTCCAAGAGCTCGACAGGGTCTGGGCTGACACCGAGGATCTGGTAGCCGGCAGCCGTAAAGCGCCGATGGTCGTCGCGGAAGTCGCAAGACTCCCCGGTGCAGCCGGGCGTGAAGGCTTTTGGATAGAAGTAGATGACCAGGGCCTGGCCGGCGAAATCGTCTGCGCTGCGTTGGACCCCGGTGTGGTCTGGTCGATCGAAGCGGGGTAGCGACATTCCTGGCTCGAGCTTCATTGGTCCTTTCCTTCCGTTCCAGTTTCGGTGGTCTTGCCACCGAGACTACGCACCCTCAGCTGACCGCAGGCAGCATCGATTTCCCGACCCCGTGTCTCGCGGAACGTCGCATGGGCACCTTCAGTTGCAAGTGCGTCCATGAATGCGGAGATGGCTCCGTGCGTCGGTGCTTCGTATGGGGTCAGCGGAGTCGGGTTGAGCGCAATGACGTTGATGTGAGCGCGCAGACCCACCGCAATCTCGGCGAGCCGCCTCGCTTGCTCGGCGTCGTCGTTGACACCGGCCATCAACGTCCACTCGATGGAGATTCGGCGACCCGTTCTTTCGAAGTAGTAGCGCGCCGCGGCGAGCACCGCCTCGATCGGATAGCGATCGTTGAGCGGTACCAAGCTGGTGCGCAACTCGTCGTCGGTTGCGTGCAGACTCACTGCCAGGCTCACCTGACGGCCCTCGGCGGCGAGACGGCGCATGCCGGGCACGTGTCCGACGGTCGAAACCGTGATGGACCGAGCCGCCATGTTCGCTAGGTCGATCATTCGAGCCAGCGCTTCCTTGACGTTGCCGTAGTTGGCGAGTGGCTCTCCCATGCCCATGAAGACCACGTTGGTTACCCGCGCAGGAGATCCCTCGATCGGATCTGCGCGCAGCGTGGCGTTTGCGAAGGCAACCTGTGCGAAGATCTCGCCGGCATCGAGGTGACGCTCGAAGCCGAACTGTCCAGTAGCGCAGAAGGTGCATGCCATTGCACAGCCGGCTTGGGAGGAGATGCACAGTGTCGTGCGGTTGGGGTATCCCATCAGAACGGTCTCGATTGAAGCGCCGTCAGAGCTGCGGAACAGCCACTTCCGAGTCCGGCCGTAGTCTGCCGTCTGCTCCATTTCGACACCGAACGGCCAGACACGATCGGCCAGCGAGCGACGGATGTCCGCAGGGAGATTGGTCATCTGATCGGCCGTCAGCACGGGATGCTGATAGAGCCACTCGCGAAGCTGATCGACGCGATACGGAGCATGCTCGCCGGTTATCCGGTCCAGCTCTGCGGGATCAAGTTGGTACGGGCTCCGCAAATCAGCCGATCCGAGCGGCGGCTTGGCTTGCCCAGTCAGCGGCAGATTCAAGCGACAATCCAAGGGCCGTCGCAATCGTCTCCGGGTTGGCATCGGCCAGGGTACGGAACGTGGTGATCCCCATGTCCGACAAACGCGACGCATATACCGGTCCGATTCCCTTGATCTCGGTGAGGTCGTCAGGTTGAGGGGCCGGAGGAGGCGTGGATCGATAGTGGGGAGGCGGTTCGTGCGGCACGTGGGGTGTCGGGAGCATCTTCTCCCGTGTCAGCCAAACGACCGTTACCACGACCGTGACCAAGGCGGCGAAGCGAATCAGTCTCTTAAGCACGAGCCGAGTCTAGAAGAGCGGTCAGGGTCGGCAGCTCCAATGCGCCCACGGGTTCTCTCCGCGATCGATCGAGCGTTGCACCAGCCATGCTGCGGTAGCAACGTTCGCAGCCGGGTCGAAGGGCGAGGCCTCCGGGAATCCAGCGGCAGGGGCTGCCCAACCCCATGTCGAGGGAATGAACTGGAACAGACCGGCGGCGCCCGACACACTGTTTTCGGCGAGGGGATCGCCGCGGCTTTCGCAGTCGATCACGGCAAGGGCATCGTCCACTAGTTCGGCGGCAAAATACTGTTCGACGAGCGAACGCCACTCCTCGACGTCACGCGG
Source organism: Acidimicrobiia bacterium (assembly GCA_030066875.1). Classification (GTDB taxonomy): domain Bacteria; phylum Actinomycetota; class Acidimicrobiia; order Spongiisociales; family UBA5794; genus JAAETI01. Next base: position 2,552 of record JASJAS010000099.1, read on the forward strand.
TCCACCTTCGATCGGAGGTTCCGTCGTTGTCGGCGGCGCGGTCGTGGTGGTCGTTGGTGGGACGGTGGTTGTGGTTGTCGTCGTTGTAGTGGGGGGAGTGGTCGTGGTTGTGGAGCGCGGAGTGGTCGTGGTTGTGGAGGGCGGCGCGGCGGTAGTTGTTGGCGCAATGGTGGTCGTGGTCGAGGTTGTCGGCGGCGCCGGCCGCGGTGGTGTCGTCGGTGACGATGCGACGGGCGATCTCGTTGCGGCGGGTGCCGACGGAGCAACCTCCGGGTTGAGCAACGCAGAGAATGAGGCGGCCGCAACCCGCGCCGAAAGCGACGCCGGCAGCGCGCCGGGAGCGACCTGATCTGTTGCAGGACTGCTGTTGCCCGTCGAAACGGCGGCAAAGCCGAGGAGGGCAATGAGTACCACGATGATCAAGCCGGCTGCAGAAACCTGAGCACGGGGCCGCACGAGAGTTAACTCCGCCTTATCGGGGTACGGTCCTCGAGGGACCGGGCGCAACGCACGCCGCACTAAAGGCTAGATCGGCCTGTGGGGCAACAGCAAGCCGGCGTTTCCATAATGTGGCCGTAGGGGCTAGAAGGTCGACGTGCTCATGGCGGCGGTGGAGGCAATCCGGGGATCCGCTGCCGCGTTAACGGCTCCAGGTCTGCCCGAGATAATCCCAGCCGGACCCCAACCGCTCATCCACTCGGGGGCTGCCTCGAGCACGTGACCGCGACGTCGCAGTTCCCTCAGCAGGGCGGACGGCATGCCGGGCTCGTGGCGAATGACCGAGTCGACCGCCGGCCGCCTGCGAGTGGCCCAGCGCGGAAGCAACTGCGATTCGAAGGTGCTGTGGCCGGCCCACAGCACTGCGGCAAGGAGCTGCAACAGGATCTGTGGCTGGAAGTCGCCCCCGCGTGTCCCCAATAGCATCGCCAGCGAACCATCGCGGGTCCACAGCGATGGAGCCAAGGTGTGAAGGGGACGTTTGCCGGGTGACATCTCATTGGGATGGCCGGTCTCCAGAGTGAAGCCGGTTCCCCGATCGTGGAGGAAGAATCCGGCGGTTCCGACTCCGATGCCGGAGCCGATGCCGTGGAAGTTGGACTGGATGAACGAGACTCCCATTCCTTCCCGATCTTGAACAGCGAGGTACGCAGTCCCGCCGGGCGCGGGCGCGGTCCCCGGCCACTCTGCCCGGGCGTTCTTGGAGAGCTGACTCCGTCGAGTCCCCAGCCGTTGCGGATCAAGGAGGCGAGAAGCAGAACTCTCGAGGTGGTCCGGGTCGGCGACGAGGGCATCGCGTTCCCAGGAGACTGCCCGGTACGCCTCGATGGCGGCATGGGCGTAGCCGGGATGCTCCGGGTCGCGTGGCGGGTGCTGCTGCTCGAAGATCCACGCGGAGGCCAGGGTGAGGTAGCCCTGCGAATTTGGAGGGATCGTCCAGCCGCGGTGTCCCATGACCTCGAGTGATAGGGGAGCCACCCAATCGGCTTGGCTCACCTCGAGATCGTGGGGTTGGATCACACCTTCGGTCGCGGCGGTGAGCATGGCTGCCACCGGTCCGGCATAGAAGCCCGATCGTCCCTCGGCGGCGATGAGTTTCAACGTCGAACCCAAGTCGGGTCGGGTGATGGTGGTGCCCGCTTGCGGTGCTTCGTCGTCGGGAAAGAGACAACGGCCCGAGGGTTGCCCGGCGATCACCGTGCGGTGACGGCGCAGCGAACCGGCAAGTTCTGGAGTTACCGGAAAGCCTTCCTCGGCGAGGGCAATCGCCGGTTCGAGCGACGCGGCCAGCGGTAGCTTGCCGTGTCGTTCTGCCAGGGCTTCCCATCCGTCAACGCAGCCAGGCATCGTCGCCGCCCAGCGGCTCCCACTGGGGACTCGCTCAAGACCGCTCCGGCGTGCATCGTCAGCCGATGCGCCCGACCCGGCCCGCCCGGAGGCATTCAGCGCGTCGGGCTTCGCCATACCCGGTTTGTGGACGAGGGCAAACAGGTCACCGCCGATGCCGCAAGTATCCGGTGCCACCACCCCCAAAGTCGCGTTGGCGGCGATAGCCCCATCGACGGCATTGCCGCCACGCTGCATCACATCGAGTGCAGTCTGCGATGCCAGATGATGTGGGCTAACGACAGCGTCAACGCCGTGGCTCTGGAGACTGGCACCGGGAAGACGGACCGGTAGCCCGGGCACGCCCGGGCCGGCCGGGGTCATGAGCTCACGGCTGGAAGCCGCCGGTTGAGGGCGTCGAGAACGGCCTTGACGGCGGCTTCATCGTGGTCCCCCGACGAGAGGGCAGAACCAACGACTAATTCCTCGCCGTCCTTGCCGGCGAAGACGATCACTGCGATGAGTGCGGTCCGCATACCCACCCCTGCCGTCCCGATGGAATCGAGTGCCAGCGGGGGAGTATCGACGAAGATGGACTCCATCGCCTGGAGGGTTGCCTCGCCGACCAGGCGGAGCCGAGCCGATGCCGCGTCGGGTCCGCTGGCCGATCCGACGTGTTCGCCGTTTTGCCAGGCCAGCGTGACGGTGAGGGTTGTCCGGGTGTTGTCGGTCTGCTCGCGGATCCGTACCAAAGCGGGGCGTTGCAGAGTCCGCTGCTGGATGTTCTCGGCGGCGAGTTGCACCACAGATATCACACGCCGATCGACATTGACCCCGTAGCGAGCCATGGCTAGCGATTGGATGTCTCGAGCTACCTGCTTTGGCGATTTCGACGGGGCAGCCAACACATGCAGCTCGACTATGCGGCCGCCCTTGCGAACAACCCGCGCCGCCTCGACGGCATCGAGTTGAGCGATTGTCTCCTCGAACTCCTCGTTGTCGAACACGGTGGGTGGCCTTCCCTGATACTCAGTGCGGTGTCGGCTGACACCATAGTGCGAACCTGCAGGCTGGCGTTCCTTGCCGGATCACGGCCGAATGCGTAACGTATGGCGCGCTGAACAACGGTTGAGCCTCGGGTGGACGGCCCGCAAGGGTTGCTGGGGCAGGCGTGTTGGTAGAACACACCTGGAGAGCACCGAATGGCCGGAACCCCCAACTTCGTTTTGATCTCCGCAGGGCAGGCTCGTGGCTAGAGCGCGCCTCTATCGGATCTCGATGATGGTCTTTGCTGCATTGGCGGTAGTTGCCGCGTTGCTCGCCTACGCAGTTCGCGATGAGCCGCGGACCGTGATTGTCGGGTCACTGTTGATGACTGTGACCCTGCTCTTGAACGTTCCTGCCATGAGCGGTCAGCGGGTCTATCTCGGCATCGCAGCCGCCGCCGCCGTCCCGCTCGCTGTCGGAGCTGCCGACGTCGCCGCGGCCATCTATGCGATCTCGCTGACGCTGGCGTGGGTCGGATACCTCGTGTTTCGTCCGATCGACCTGACAATCCTCAACTCGGAATACCTTGCCGAGGTCGTGGCAGTCGCAGGTTTCGGTGGGGTCTATCACCTTGTGGCGACGGTGCTCGGTGCGCCGGGTATGCAGTTCGACCAGGCCGTGGCCGATGCCGGATTCATTGCGATTATTGCCGCCACCCTCGGTGGTCTCGTCTATCACGTCCTGCGTGCAGTGACCAGGTCGCTCGAGGGCCTGGAGCGGGCCGATCTTTCGGTGCGGTATTTGTGGCTGGCCGGTCTCGAGGATTGGTCGGCGATAACGGTGCTAATTCTGGCGGGCACAGTCGTGGGTGCCGCTTACGAAGCTCTGGGTTGGACCGCCATCCTGGTCGCCGCCGTTCCGTACTCGTTCACTCACACCGCCTTGGCCCGGTACAAGGGCACCAAGATCACGTACGGCCAGACGATCCAGGCTCTTTCTCAGATCCCTGAGGTCGCCGGCCTCGCCCCGCGGGGGCACTCGGTGCGCACCGGCCACCTGGCGCGCGACATCGGGCGGGAGCTCGGTCTGCATCCCGACGTGGTGGAGGATCTGGAGTACGCCGGGTACATGCACGACATCGGCCGAATCACCTTGAACGAGCCGGCCATCCTGCGTGCTGGGTTCACCGACAGCGACATCGCCCGATGGGGGTCGCAGATCATCGCTGAGGCTCCCCACCTCGACGAGGTTGCTCGGATTGTGGGCGATCAGTGCCTGCCGTACCGATCTCCCGGTGAGGAACGTGACCCGGACGTTTCGACAACTTCGAAGATCATCAAGGTCGTGAGCGCCTACGACCAGGCGGTCCACGAACTGAAGCTACGCCCGATCGACGCTCTCGAGCAGCTGCACCGTGGCGCCGCCTATGAGTTCGATCCCGAGGTGACGAGTTCTCTACGACGGGTTCTGGAGTTCCGCGGCGAGATTTCGTAGCGATGCGCCAAGCTGCTTGCAGCAGCGACCGAAGGGAGTAGGGCCGGGAGTTCGATTGCATCGAACTCCAAGCTGCTTGCAGCAGCCCTTAAACCTGACCGCGTTCTCCGGCTGCGGATCCTGGGAGACCCTGCACTCGATGGCGGAAGAGCCGGAGCGGTTGCTGAAGCTGGTCTTCGACGAATACCCCTAGCCCGACCGCCAGCAGCACATCTCCCAGGGAGATCACCGATCCGGGCATCGGAATGATGTCGGCAAGAAAGGGCAAGTGTGAGTTGCCGTCGAGGGTGACGTGTTTCGCGTCGAGCGCCATGCCGGGGTCGCCACCGGCCAGTTCGATCGCTTCGGGGAGTACGGGCATGCCGTTGTTGAGAGCAATGACCGTGAAGTTCATCAGGATGCCGATCCCGCTGATCCACATGCCGGGCAGCCGCTGGTTCAGGGCTACCACCAGAAGAAGCGGCAAGTAGGAGAGCAGAACGAGCCAAACCGCCACCTCTCGGTTGGCCGCCGGAACGAAGTTGGCTGCGATCTGCATTCCGAAACCTACAAACAGCAACCACCAGCCACGAGCGTAGATCTCGGAGAGGTTCGAGAGTTTTCCTCCCCGTGTCAGCGACACTCCGATCGAAACCGCGATCACCGCAAAGAGCCACGTCATGCGCGCGACGTTAGCCGAGTCACGATCGGTAACTCCGTTAAGCTCGCAAACGTCGGGAGGTAATTCGGGTGTTGCGCTATGACCACGATGGGCCGCGGGTGACGCTAACCATCGACGAACCCGCGAAACGTAACCCAATGTCGCTCGAAACGATGACGGGGTTGGTGGAAGGCGTCAGCCGGGCTGCCGCCGACGATGAGGTGCGTGTCATCGTGATCACCGGCGCCGGGGATCGAGCATTCTCGGCGGGAGGGGATCTAGCGGGCCGCTTCGTGGATGCCCCGCTCACCGATCACGAGGAGCGGGGGGAGCTTGCCTCGCTATTTCGTCTGATGCGGCGTTGCGGCAAACCGATTATTGCTCGGGTTAACGGTCATGCCATTGCGGGCGGTTTTGGCCTGGCCGCCGCGTGCGACATCGTCATCGCCGCTGACACCGCGACTTTCGGGACACCTGAGCTTCAGGTTGGCCTCTGGCCAATGATGATCAGCGCCATCCTGCAGAGGTTGATTCCCCAACGCGTCGCGCTCGACCTGATGCTCACCGGGCGGCGCATCTCCGCCGACGAGGCACTGCGGATTGGGATTGTGTCCCAGGTGGTGTCGCCGGAGGAGCTCGACGATGCGGTTGATGCAACCGTGGCTCGCCTACTGTCGGTCTCACCTGCCGTGCTGGCGCTGGGCAAGGACGCCTTCTATGCCATCGAGGACATGCCGCTCGACGCGGCGTTGGATCATTTGCATACCGGGCTCACGATCGTTGCGATGACCGAGGATGCCGCCGAGGGAGTCACCGCATTCGTTGAGAAGCGGCAACCGGAGTGGAGAGGGCGTTAGCGTCCGCCCTGTGGTCGATCAGGACTCGAACAGTTCGGCGATGTCGTCGTCGAGTGAGTCGACCGTCACCACTCCGAAATGGCGTTTTGCGATCGTCCCATCTCCGTGAATGAAGAACGTGCCGGGCAAACCGAGGACCGGGTAAGCCTCTTCCACAGTCCCGTCGTCGAGGGCGATGGTGTACGTGATCTCGATTTCCGCCGCAAAGGCTGCTGCCTTCTCGGGTTCGTCCTGAACTGCGACGCCGACGAAGGCGATGTCGGGGTGACGTTGTGCGGCCGTGTTG
>JASJAS010000100.1 GCA_030066875.1 Acidimicrobiia bacterium
TGCCGTACTCTTCATTGTGCGCTCCTTTGCAGCAGTGCAGTCATCTGGGTGACAGCATCGCTCGCGTCCTCGCCGTAGGCGTCGGCGCCCATCGACTCGGCAAACTCCGCATTCACCGGGCCCCCTCCGACAGCAACCTTGAAACGCTCTCGGTCGGACGGATGCTCCTTGATCATCTGCACGGTCTCGGTCATGTAGGGCACCGAGGAGGTGAGCAGAGAGGAGATGCCGATGATGTCAGCTTCGACCTCCCGCGCTTTCTTCACGAAATCCAGGGGCTCGACGTTCACGCCCATGTTGATCACGTCGAATCCGTTGACCTCGAGCATGATGATCACCATGTTCTTGCCGATGTCGTGGATGTCGCCTGAGGCCGTGCCCATCACGACCTTCCCGCGACTCTCGACACCTCCGGCCTGGGCCAGCGTGTCGGCCAGCTCCTCTTGGATGCCCTTCACCACCAACGCCGATAGCATCATCTCGGGAAGAAACAATTCGAGCCTGCTGAACCGGTCGCCGATGTCCTGCATGAGGGGCTCGATGGCCTCTTTGAAGATCCTGACGAGGTCGGTTCCGCCATCAACGAGTCGTCTCGCCTCGGCGACTCCGGATTCGACATCCCCCCGGTCGATCGCTCCTGCTAGTTCTTGATAGACGTCGGGAAGATCCATTGCCACTCCTTCGCGCGATAGCCCAGAACTCGGTTGCGGTCTCGGCACGGCTATTAAGTAGTATCTACGACTCGAACGTGAGATCCAACAGCGTTCTGGGTATAGTTCTATATCCTTAGGACATAGATCGGAGCGAGGTATGCGGTTTCGGCAACTCGAGTACTTCGTTGCCCTAGCCGAGGAGCTCAGTTTCACGAGGGCCGCGGCCGGCCTTGGGGTGAGTCAGCCTGTCCTGAGCAGGCAGATCCGATCACTCGAGAGCGAGCTGCGGACGCAACTATTCGTTCGCACTAGCCGCAATGTGACGTTGACGCGTTCGGGAGAGCGCTTGCTTCCCGAGGCGTACCACATCCTCCACCGTGTCGAGACCGCCCGCGAGATCGTGGCCGGCGATCAGGAAACGCGCTTGCGGATCGGTACCTATAGCACTGCCGGCTTGATGGTGATGCGGAGCAGCCTGGCGGAGTACAAGGCGTCGTATCAACAACCCGGAGTCGAGGTCTCTGTGCTCCGCTGGGACGAGATGGGACCCGCAATTCGCGATGGTCGCGTAGACGCCGGCTTCATCACAACTGCCGCCGAGCATCGATTCTCCGACTATGACGGACTTTCCATGACCCGGCTGATGATCGATCCGCGCATGGCCGTCCTACGGCGGGATCATGACTTAGCGGGCACGGGAGAGCTGTCTATCAACGACTTGACTCCATACAACCTCGTCCGTACGACGGGGTTATCCCGTGCTCAGTGTGACTGGTGGAACGTCAGTCCGCGGCCGGACGGTGCACTGCCACGAGGTCCGCGAACCGCGACGACGGTGTCGGAACTGTTCGACGTTGTCTCGCTCACGGGCGACGTCGCGATTACGACCCAGTCGTCGGCCGAGCTGCGCGACCGCGTCGATATCGAGTTCATTCCGCTGGTTGATTTAGATCCGGCAGCGGTCTACGTAGCCTGGTCGGAGGCGGCCAATCCGCTTACGTGGCGGTTTGTCGGAGCGGCGAAGAGGGCCGCTAAAGCTCTAGGTTGACTTGACAATCGACCCGCTGTGCCGGCCTTCAGCTGCGCTAGTCACCAACTTCTCGCCAACCGGATATGTTTGAGTCCATTCACGCCGAGGAGGATTGCATGGGCGAGCTGCAGGACAGGGTGGCGATAGTCACCGGTGGGGGTAGGGGCATCGGACTCGCCTATGCCCGCGGCCTGGCGCGGGTCGGAGCCAGTGTTGTGATCGCCGATATTGGCGACATGGGGGACGCTGTTGCGGACATCAGGGAAGCCGGCGGCATCGTGGAGGCTGTCAAGGTTGATGTCTCAGATCCGGTGTCGACTGAGAAGATGGCAGCTTTCACCTTCGATCGGTTTGGCCGGATCGATGTGCTCATCAACAACGCAGCCCATTTCTCAGCAATCGACATGGGTCCATTCGATGAGATAGAGGTTGAGGAGTGGGACAAGTGCTTCGCCGTGAATGTCAAGGGGTCATGGTTGGCGGCAAAGGCCGTGACGCCACATATGAAGGATCGGTCCTACGGAAAGATCATCAACATCTCTTCGATGACCGTCCCAGACGGTGTGCCCGGTTTTGCCCACTACGTGTCGACAAAGGCCGCCATCGTTGGGTTGACTCGGGCTCTAGCCCGTGAACTTGGCGCCTGGAACATTGCAGTCAACACGCTAACTCCGGACTACATCCCGCACGACGCCGAGCTAGACGCGAAGAACCCAGGCATTGACGAGATGCTCGTTGCCGGGCGGAGCTTCCAGCGGACCCAGGTCCCGGAGGACATGGTCGGGGCCGCAATCTTTCTTGCGAGTAGCGGATCGGATTTCATCACCGGACAGAACATCTACGTCAACGGAGGTCGATGGTTCGGCTGACCGGGGGCACGCCTCGGTTGTGCGTAAGGCAAAACGAAACGAAGGACGAGAGGGAGGTCCAGAGAATGGCCGAAACTGGCAACGTGGCACTAAAGGAAGACGACATCCGCTTCGACGAATCTGGTGAAAGGCTGCTCTACAAGGCATTGGAGCGTTTCTGGCACCCGGTCCTGTATGCCCGCGAACTCGTGGAGGACAAACCCGTGCCAGCGACGTTGCTCGGTGAGCCGTTGGTGGTGGCACGCCTGGGTGGCGAGGCCCGGGCGTTCCGAGATCTGTGCCCACACCGCGGGACAGCAATATCGCTGGGTTGGGTGGAAGACGATGCGCTGCGTTGCGCCTATCACGGGTGGAAGTTCGGAAGCGATGGCATGTGCACTGAGATCCCAGCCCGTTTTGGCACCAAGATCCCCGGCAGGGCACGCCTGACGGCGTATCCAACCACCGAGCAGGCGGGGATGATCTGGGTTTGTCTTTCGGACGAACCCGAACTGCCCGTTCCGCAGTTCCCGCAGTACACCGATCCGGCCTTTCGGATTGTCACCGTTGATTCGTACGACTGGAATTGTGCGCTGCCGCGGCGGATCGAGAACTACGTGGATTTCGCCCATTTCGCATGGGTCCACGACGGTGTGCTGGGCGACCGCAACCAGCCGGAGGTCCCCGATCACGGGATCGATCGGGTCGCCGGCGAGTTGCGCTTTGACCACCCCGGAATGGCGGAGCCGCCGAGCTCCGGAAAGAACAAGGCTCTCGATTCGGGTGAGCCGGTTGAGGTCAAGATCGACTATCGACTGTTCATGCCAAACACAGTCTTGCTTGATCAATGGATGCCGAGCCTCGAGCAGCGGTACTTGCTCTTCTTTGCGGTTTGCCCGACCGGTCCGAAGACCTGCCGGAGCTTCACCCTGATGGGACGGGACTACAGCTTTGACGAGAGGACAGACCAAGAAATGCTCGACTTCAATGCCCTTGTCATCGGACAGGATCTGCCCCTTGTCCAGTCTCAACGCCCGGAGGAACTGCCTATGGATCTTTCTGCCGAGATCCAGATCCGGGGCGCGGACCGAGTCGCCGTCGAATATCGCCGATGGCTGCGGGAGATAGCGTACGCTTGACGACAGAGATCGACGCGGCGTGCGATTCGCTTGGTTGTCGGACGGCCGCGTCGCCGTTGCCGTTGTTATGCGGCCTAGCAAGGAGCAGCTAGAGATGCCGTCGACTCTTCTTGTCGAGAACCTCAGCGTGATTGCGACCATGGACGACGAGGGGCGAGAACTCCGAAACCAGAGCATCCTGATCGAGGACAAGGCGATTGCAGAGATCGGCCCTGATCTGGCCGCTCCTCCCGATGCGCGGGTGATCGACGGAAGCGGGAAGGTGGCCCTGCCCGGATTCGTCAACACCCATCACCACCTCTGGCAGACCTACTGCCGCGACTTGCCGCGAACCGTCAACGCTCTTGATCTCTTCGATTGGCTCGTCGTCAAGTACGGCATCTGGCAAGAGATCGATCCCGAGCTGGTCTACCACGCGTCGTTGGTCGGCCTCGGAATGCTTCTCAAGACCGGGTGCACCCTGTCGAGCGACAATCACGTTGCCTTCCCTCGTGACAAGGGGGGTGAGATCATCGATGCCGGGATTCGTGCAGCCCAAGACCTCGGCATTCGCTTCCACCCCGCCCGGGGCGCCGTGTCGCAGCCGGGTCCGTTTGTTCCCGATGTGTTGGTGCAGAGCGACGATGAGGTCCTGGCCGACTACGAACGCCTGGTCAACGCCTATCACGATCCCTCCCCGTTCTCGATGGTACGGATCGCATTGGGCCCGACCTATCTGCCGACGACAACCAAGAACTTGATGGAGGAAACAGTCCGCTATGCAAGGGAGAACGGGCTGTATTGCCATTCCCATCTGGCCGAGGGCGGCGAGCTGGAGGAGGCGTGGACACTCGAGCACTACGGGATGCGACCCTTCGACGTTATGGAAAGCCTCGGGTGGATGGGTCCCGACATCTGGTTTGCCCACTGCATCTACCTCAACGATGACGAGATCCGCCGGATGGGTGAATACGGGACCGGCTTGGCGCACTGCCCGGTGTGCAACTCTCGGCTCAGCCGGCGGGTGGCGCCGATTCTGCAGATGATGGACGCAGGGGTAAAGGTGGGTTTCGGCGTCGATGGGGCCGAAGGTTATGGCGACATCATCGCCGAGCTGCAGACCGCCAACGTGTTGCATCGTTTCATGCAGGGCCGGATCCCGCTGGCCCGGAAGATGCTCCGGATCGCCTCGAAAGGAGGCGCCGAAGTGCTTGGTTGGGACTCGCTCGGTTCAATCGAGCCGGGCAAGGCGGCCGACATCGCCTTGATCGACACCAACCAGCTCGACTACGGCGGCATCACGCACGACCCGGTTTCCTCGATTGTCCTGTTCGGGGCGAACCACATTGTCGACACCACGATCTGTAATGGAGAGGTGGTCGTTGAGAATGGTCGTTTGACGAGAGTCGACGAGACCGAGATCGTCGCCCGCGCCAACGAACTGTCGCGACAGTATCTCGCCCGAGCGTCAGCGCGTACCGGCGTCGACTACTCGCAACCGCCACCTGTATCGACCTAGCTACTGGGACCCGTCCCCGTCTCCCACACAGATGTGACCGCGTTGAGGATGTCCTGGTACCCGGTGCAGCGACACAGGTTGCCCGACAGCAGGTCGAGCAGGTCGTCGTGATCGGAGTAGTCCTCGTTCTTGACGCTTTCCAGCGTCATGAGGAATCCCGCGGTGCAGAACCCACATTGCATGGCATGGTTCTCGTGAAAGGCCTTCTGCATCGGCGTCAACTCGCCATCGCCGGCCAAGTCCTCGACGGTGCGGATGGTGCTCCCGTCCACTTGCACCGCCAGCAGTGAGCACGACCGCACGGCCGCGCCGTCAACGATGATTGTGCAAGCTCCGCATACACCGTGCTCGCAGCCAATGTGCGTGCCGGTCAAGCCGACCGTGTCACGGATGAAATCCGACAGCAGCAAGCGAGCCGGCACCCGACGGTTCTCCTGGGTCCCGTTGACAGTGACCTTGATGCGGACTTCGGATTCACCGCGCTTTGACGCATCGGTCATGACCGACCCCCTTTCTCCGATGATCCATCGATGATGGCGGTCGCGGTCCTGACGACGAGGGAGGCGATTGACTCCCTGCGGTATTCGGTCGAGGCGTGGACATCTTCGAACGGGTCGCCGGCGTCGCTGTATGCCGCCTCGTAGAGTTCCATCCGGGCCGGCTCGTCGAGAGTGTTCTTGCCGTGCAGCACACCTTCGGCGGCTGTCAGCCGAACCGGGGTCGCGCCGAGGCCGAAACCGCTCAATACGGCGGTGTCGACACTTCCGTTAGAGGATCCAATGCTGGCGATCACCCCAACGAGAGCGAAGTCACCGGAGCGGCGTGCGATCTCGTTGACGCGCGTCGTGACGTTGGGCGCCTGGGCCGGGAAGCGTACGTGCGTGATGATCTCGCCCGCCTGGAGATCGGTCCAGAACGGACCACGGAAGAAGTCCGTGGCTGCAACTGTCCGCGTGCCGTTAGGGCCTCGCAGCTCCATGGTGGCGCCGGTGGCCACCGCAAGTGCCGGGAGCTCGGCCGCGGGATCGGCATGAGCCAAACTGCCGCAGACCGTTCCGCGGTTTCTGATCTGGCGATGCCCGATCCAGCGCAGTGCGGCCCTCAGACCGGGTACCACCGCGGCCGCCTCCGCCGAGCTCTCTACCGCGTACTGGGTGGCTGCGGCTCCGATCGTCACCCCTTCGGGTGTGGCGGCAACGCTCCTCAGCTCATCCAGTTGCCCGATGTCTACAAGTAGCGACGGGGTGGATAGCCGGAAGTTCATCGACGGAACCAGGCTTTGCCCTCCCGCCAGCACCTTGGCGAACGGCGACTCCGCAAGGGTGCTCACCGCATCATCGACCGACTTGGCTCTGTAGTAGTCAAATGAGGCGGGCTTCATTGCGCACCTCCTTCTGCGTAGGCCGTTCGAAGCGCATCTCGAATCGCATCCGGACTCAGCGGTGTCGAAGTGATGTCGATACCAAACTCGGACAGCGCATCGGAAACAGCCCCGACGAGGACAGCCGGTGGACCCACCGTTCCTCCCTCACCGCATCCCTTCACGCCCAACGGCATGTGAGGCGCAAATGTCTCGAAATGGTCGACGCGGATCCGCGGTATCTCCCTGATGGTCGGAATCATGTACTCCATGAACGAGGCGAACTGCGGTTGCCCCGTGTCGGAGTCATAGCCCAGTTCCTCGAGCATGGTTCCACCTATGCCCTGGGCGACTCCACCGAACACTTGACCTTCGACCATCGTCGGGTTCATCACAGTGCCGCAGTCATGGACTACGACGTAGTCCTCGATCGCCACTTCACCCGTGCTCAGCCGAACCGACACGACACCGGCATGGGCGCCGTTGCCCCAGCTGGCAGCTCCGTTGACCCGGCCCTGGTCGTCGAGGATGTGTTCGAGCTCGGGTGGGTCGTAGTAGCTGGACACTTCGAGACCCGGTTCCATCCCCGGAGGCAGGTCCACGGTTCGCACCCAGGCTGCGGTGGCGACCTGGTTCCAACCAACCTTGGCCTCGGGGTTACCGACGGCGTAGAAAGCCCCATCGGACAACACGATGTCTTCGGACGGGATGACCGGCTCGTCGGTAGCGTCCTGCAGCATATGGGCGGCGATAGTGGCCGCCTTCTCCAGCAGGCGGTTGGACGCCATGACAATGGAGCCGGCCATAGTTATTGCCGAGCGGCTACCCCACGCTCCCAGGCCGTACGGTGACTTGTCGGTGTCGCCCATGAACACAGTCACCTGGTCGGGGTGGACGCCCAACGCGTCAGCGGCGATCGAGGCCGCCGTGGTATCGGCTCCTTGACCGAGTTCGGTGACCCCGAGGCTGACACGCACGGTCCCGTCCGGATCGATCCGCATAGTGGCCGCGTCGTAACCGGCCCAGTGACCGGTCGTCAGGTGGTACGACGGAGCCGTCGGCTCGACGTAGTTGGCGTAACCGACGCCCACCCGGATATCCGGGTCGTCCTCATACTTCGCCTTGGCAGCCGCTAGCGCAGGTTCCACCATCTCGAGCGCACGCTCGAACGACTTGGCGTGGCTTCCCGAGTCGAGCTTGCCACCTCCGGGCATCATGTACGGCATCTGGTCCTCACGCAGGATGTACCGGCGCCGCAACTCGACGCGGTCGACTCCCGTCAACTGGGCAACCCGGTCGAGGATTCGCTCGACAACGAAGATCCCCTCGGGGATTCCAAAACCTCGGTAAGCGCCACTTGGCGTCTTGTTGGTGGCGACACACGCCAACGACAGCTCCGTATTGGCGAGGTCATAAGCGCCGGTGATGGTTGCGCCGGTTACAAAGGTAGGTGCGGTGCCGGGCATGTAGATCTCGCCGGAGCCGACGTTGCCGACGATATGTTGCCGGATGCCTCTAATGGTGCCGTCGTCGTCGTAGGCAACCTGGGAAACGTGGCGCTGATCTCGGGCGTGGACGGCGGCCACGAGATGCTCGGCGCGGTCTTCGATCCATCGCAACGGGACCTCCTGGCGGAGTGCCAGCCACGCCATAACAACGTCTTCTGGATAGATATGGGTCTTGGTTCCGAAGCCGCCGCCCATTGGCGGATTGATGACGCGAATCTGTGACTCCGGTACTCCGAGTACCGTCGAGATGGTTGTACGCACGAGGTGTGGGCTTTGCGTGGAGGTCCGCACGACGACCTGGCCGTCCCTCACGTCGGCGACGATGCCGCGGGTCTCCATGGGCATCCCGGTGTGGCGTTGGAACGTATACGTCTCGGTAAACGTATGGTCGGCTTCTTCGAAGGCCTGCCGAACCTCCGGCTTGTTGCCCTCGAAGTTGAAGAGGTAGTTGTCGGGCCAGTCGTCATAGAGGCGGGGAGCGTCCTCCGCCGTGGCCTGATCGATCGTAGAAACCGTTGGTAGCGTCTCGAACTCGGTCCCGGCGATCACTAGAGATGCGGCATCCTCGCCGACGTAGCGGTCTGTTGCGATCACCACGGCGTACGGCGACCCGACGTATCGCACCCGCTTCTCTGCGAGCGGCCGTTGCGCGACGGGCTGGAGGTATTGGATGTTGGCGGGAAAACTCGCGACGTCGGCCATGTCGGCCCCGGTCAACACGGTGACGACGCCTTCGAGTTGTTCCGCTGCCGTGGTATCGATTGAAACGATGTTGGCGTGGGGCAGCGGGCTGCGCAC